>NZ_JBCNYA010000018.1:0-82993 GCF_049727805.1 Frateuria sp. YIM B11624 | reverse complement strand
GTGGGCTTCAGCCCACCGCCTTCCGCAAGCTTGCCGGTGGGCTGAAGCCCACCCTACGGGGCCGCGACGACATCTCCGCAACCGCTAGCCGTACCTCGAGCCCCGGAACCGAGTCCCCGGATAGCCGTCCGCCAAACGCCTACAGCAACGTTTCGCTGCATTGCAGCAGCGTTTGCCGTATCCTTTCGCGCCTCGCTTTTTCGTTCCCCCGAAGGATTCCCATGGGTCTGCATCACGTCCCCGCCGGCCGCAACGTGCCGGACGAAATCAACGTCGTCATCGAAATTCCCAAGGACGCCGAGCCGGTCAAGTACGAAGTGGACAAGGAAAGCGACGCGATCTTCGTCGACCGCATCCTGTCCACGCCGATGCGCTACCCGTGCAACTACGGCTACGTGCCGGGCACCCTCGGCGGCGACGGCGATCCGCTGGACGCGCTGGTGATCCTGCCCCTGCCGCTGATTCCCGCTTCGGTGATCCGCTGCGTGCCGGTAGGCATGCTCAGGATGAGCGACGAGGCCGGCAGCGACGAGAAGCTGATCGTGATCCCGGCGCCGAAGATCTTCCCGGGCTACGCGCACATCAGCGACATCAAGGGCGTCTCGCCGCACTGGCTCGAGCGCATCGGCCACTTCTTCGAGCACTACAAGGACCTGGAGAAGGGCAAGTGGGTCAAGGTCGACGGCTGGGTCGGCGCCGACGAGGCCAAGGCCGAGATCCTGGCTGGCGTCGAGCGCTACAAGGCTTCCAAGTAAGCCGCGCTCCTGCAGGGGCGCGTCGCCAGCGATGGCGGCGCGCCCTTTTTTCATGCTGCGCGCTCATGTCTGCGCCCCGCGCTCCCACGGTGGCACTTCGCCGAACCGCTCGGCGAGGAAGTCGATGAAGGCGCGCACGCGCGGCGGCATCAGCCGGCGCTGCGGCATTACCGCGTAGATGCCGCTCTCGGGCAGCGTGTAGTCCGGCAGTACCACCTCCAGACGGCCTGCTCGCAGCTCCTCGTGCACGTGCCAGTGCGAGTGCAGCGCGATGCCCTGGCCGGCCAGCGCCGCGTCGCGCACCAGCTCGCCGAGCGTGGTCTCGAAGCGGCCCTGCACGCGCACCACGTGCTCGCGCCCGCGGCGGTCGGTGAGTCGCCAGGTGTCCTGGCGGCCGTCGCGGCCGCTGAGCAGCACGCACTCGTGCTGCGCCAGATCGGCCGGCGTGCGTGGACGGCCATGCCGGCGCAGGTAATCCGGCGAGGCGCACAGCATCCGGCGGTTCGAAGCGAGCCGGCGCGCCACCAGGCTGGAGTCGCCCAGCGTGCCGATGCGGATGGCCAGGTCGTAGCCCGCGCCGACCAGGTCCTGCATTTCATCGCTCAGGTGCGCGAACAGGCGCAGCTTCGGGTAGCGCGCCAGGAATTCGGGCAGCAGCGGCGAGATGTAATGGCGCCCGAAGGCCGCCGACAGCGTCATGCGCAACGTGCCCGACACGCTGGCGGCGCTCTGGCGCAGGTCGGTGGTGAGCGCGTCGAGGTCTTCCACCAGCGCGCGGCCCTGCTCGGCCAGTAGGCGCCCTTCCGGCGTGGGATGCAGGCGGCGCGTGGTCCGCTGCAGCAGCCGCACGCCCAGGCCACGCTCCAGCCGCTTCAGGCGCTGGCTGGCCACTGCCACGGACAGGTCCAGGCTGCGCGCGGCGGCGCTGATCGAGCCCAGGTCCAGCACGCGCAGGAACAGCAACAGGTCGTCGAGGCGGTCCATGATTATCAACCGTTCTTTGAAAGCGATTCGCCATCCTGATGGTTTCTGGCGAAAGTGCAAGCGCCTAGCCTGCGCGCTTTCCGATCGGAACCCGAGCCGTGAATCCTGCTTCCCCCCGCATGCCCGTGGCGCTCTACGCACTGGCCGCCGGCGCCTTCGGCATCGGCACCACCGAATTCGTGATCATGGGCCTGCTGCTGCAGGTCGCCGGCGATCTGCACGTGGGCCTCGCCGCCGCGGGCCTGCTGATTTCCGGCTACGCGCTGGGTGTGTTCGTCGGCGCGCCGCTGCTCACCGCGGCTACCGGGCGGCTGCCGCGCAAGACCGTACTGCTCGGGTTGATGGCGATCTTCACCCTGGGCAACCTGGCCTGCGCGCTGGCGCCCAACTATGGCGTGCTGATGGCAGCGCGCGTGCTCACCTCGCTGGCGCACGGCACCTTCTTCGGCGTCGGCTCGGTAGTGGCGACCGGGCTGGTGGCGGCCGACCGGCGCGCCTCGGCGATCTCGCTGATGTTCACCGGCCTGACCCTGGCGACCCTGCTTGGCGTGCCGGCCGGCACCTGGCTCGGCCACCTGGCCGGCTGGCGCGCCACGTTCTGGGCGGTGGCGGCGATCGGCGTGGTGGCGCTGGTGGTGATCGCCGTACTGGTGCCGGCGGAGCGTGACCGGCAGGAGGCGACGCCGCTGCGCGCCGAGTTGCAGGCCATCGCGCAGCCGGCGGTGATGCTCGGCCTAGCGACCACGGTGCTGGGCTTCGGCGGCGTGTTCACCGTGTTCACCTACGTCCAGCCCCTGCTCACGCGCGTCAGCGGCTTTGTCGACAGCGCGGTGTCGCCGCTGCTGCTGGTGCTCGGCGTGGGCCTGATCGTCGGCAACCTGCTGGGCGGACGCCTGGCCGACCGCCGCCTCGCGACCGCCCTGGTCGGCAGCCTGCTGGCGCTGGCCGCGGTGCTCGCAGTGACCGGCGTGGCGCTGCACGCCCGGCTGCCGGCGATGCTGGCGATGGCGCTGTTCGGCATCGCCGCCTTCGCCACCGTGGCGCCGCTGCAGCTCTGGGTGCTGCACAAGGCGGCCGGCGCCCCCAACCTGGCCTCCAGCCTGAACATCGGCGCCTTCAACCTTGGCAACGCGCTCGGCGCCTGGCTTGGCGGCGTGGTCATCGAACACGGCCCCGGGCTGGCCGCGGTGCCTTACGCCGGCGCCTTGCTCACCCTCGCCGGCGCGGCGGTCGCCGTGGCCGGCCTTCGCGCGGCACGCCCCGCGCCGGTGCGGCTCGCTGCCTGCGAGCGCTGATCGTTACCTCCAACCGCAAGGATCCCCGTCATGGAATACCGCTTTCTCGGTGCCTCCGGCTTCAAGGTGCCCGCGCTCGGCTTCGGCGCCGGCACGTTCGGCGGCAAGGGCCCGCTGTTCGCCGCCTGGGGCGCGACCGACACCGCCGAGGCGCGGCGCCTGGTCGACCTGTGCCTGGAGGCCGGCGCCAACCTGTTCGACACCGCGGACGTCTATTCCGACGGCGCCTCGGAGGATATCCTCGGCGCCGCGCTGAAGGGCCGGCGCGAGCAGGCCATCATCTCCACCAAGCTGACCTTGCGCGCCGGCGACGGCCCGAACGACGTCGGCGCCTCGCGCCACCACCTGCTCGGCGGCGTGGAGCGCGCGCTCAGGCGGCTGGGCACCGACTACATCGACCTGCTGCAACTGCACCACTTCGACGCGATGACGCCGGTGGACGAGGTGATGGCCACGCTGGACGGCCTGGTGCGCGCCGGCAAGGTGCGCTACCTGGGCGCGTCCAACTTCTCCGGCTGGCAACTGATGAAGTCGCAGGCGGCGGCCGAGCGCCATGGCCGCGCGCGCTTCGTCGCCAACCAGGCCTACTACTCGCTGATCGGCCGCGACTACGAATGGGAGCTGATGCCGCTGGGCCTGGACCAGGGCCTGGGCGCGGTGGTGTGGAGCCCGCTCGGCTGGGGCCGGCTCACCGGCAAGGTCCGCCGCGGCCAGCCGCTGCCGCCCGGCAGCCGCCTGCACGAGACCGCGCAGTTCGCGCCGCCGGTGGACGAGGAGCGGCTGTACCGCGTGGTCGACGCGCTGGATGCGGTTGCCGCCGAGACCGGCCGCAGCGTGCCGCAGGTGGCGATCCGCTGGCTGCTGCAGCGGCCGACCGTCGCCACCGTGCTGATCGGCGCGCGCAACGAGGCGCAGCTGAAGGACAACCTCGGCGCGGTCGGCTGGTCGCTGGACGAGGCCCAGATGGCGCGGCTGGATGCTGCCAGCGCGGTGATGCCGCCCTATCCCTACTACCCGTACTGGAACGGCATGTTCGCCGAGCGCAATCCGCCGCCGGTGCCGGCCAGCCTGCCTGCCGGGGGAGATCCCGCATGAAAGCCGTCGCGCTGACCCGCTACCTGCCGATCGACGATCCCGAATCGCTGCTCGACGTGGAACTGCCGATGCCCGCCTTCGGCGAGCACGACCTGCGCGTACGCGTGGAGGCGGTCTCGGTGAATCCGGTCGACACCAAGCTGCGCGCGCCGAAACCGCAGGCCGAGGTCCACCCGCGCGTGCTCGGCTTCGACGCCGCCGGCACCGTGGAATCCGTCGGCGCCCGCGTGCAGGGTTTCGCGCCCGGCGACCGTGTGTACTACGCCGGCGATGCGACGCGCCCGGGCAGCAACGCGCAGTTCCAGGCGGTGGATGCGCGCCTCGCCGCGCACGCACCGCGCTCGCTCGATGCCGCGCAGGCGGCCGCGCTGCCGCTGGTCTCGCTGACCGCATGGGAGCTGCTGTTCCAGCGCATGCCCTACGACAGCGAACGGGGCGGCGAAGGCCGCACGCTGCTGGTGATCGCCGGCGCCGGCGGCGTCGGCTCGATGGCGATCCAGCTCGCGCGGCGTGCCGGCTTCAGGGTGATCGCGACCGCGTCGCGACCGGATACCGTCGAATGGTGCCGCCAACTGGGCGCAGCCGAGGTCATCGACCATCGCCAACCGCTGGCGCCGCAACTGGCGGCGCTCGGGATCGCGCAGGTCGACGCGGCGGTCAACCTGGCCGATACCGACGCCTACTGGGAGGCGCTGGGCGAACTGCTGGCGCCGCAAGGCCACGTCGGCCTGATCGTCGAACCGCGCGGGCCGCTGCCGCTGGGCGGCGCGTACAAGGCCAAGTCGATCGGCATCCATTGGGAATCGATGTTCACCCGGTCGCGCGAAGGCACCGCGGACCTGGCCGAGCAAGGGCGCATCCTCGCGCGCGTGGCGAAACTCGTCGACGCGGGCGAGCTGCGCGGCATCGCACGCGAGACGCTTTCGCCCATCGATGCCGCGAACCTGCGCGAAGCCCATCGACGGGTCGAATCGGGCCGAGGCATCGGCAAACTGGTGCTGGGCGGCTGGTAGAGGTCAGACCGCGCGTTGCCGGTCCAGGCGCTGGCTGCGCAGTCTCGCCTGCAGGCGCTTGAGGTCGCTGCTGCGCAGTTCGTCACGCAATTCGCGCGGCGAACGCCCGAACTGCTGCCGGAACGCGGCGCTCATGTGGCTGTGGCTGCTGAAGCCCAGGTCGCAGGCCAGCGCGGCGAGGTCGTCCTCGCCATCGGCGAGTCGGCCCAGCGCGGTGCCGAGGCGCTGCTGCAGGCGGAACCGGCGCAGGGACTGCCCGGTCCTCGCGCGGAACAGGCGGCACAGGTGGAACGGCGAGCAACCGGCCAGCGCCGCCAGTTGTCCGACGTGCAGGTTCTCGCCGGCCTGGCCGATGATCGCCTCCTCCACCCGCGCCAGCCGGCGCGAGGTACCGGAGGAGCGGCGCAGCCGCATCGACGCGGCGTTGCTGAGCAGGCAGCCGAGCGCGTCGTAGAGCAGTTCCTCCGGGTCGTCCGCATCGGCGGAGCCGTGGCGCAAGCCCAGCCACATCTCCACGTGCGCCTGCTGGAACTCCAGGTCGTGCGGCAGCTCGCGGCAGGCCGGCGGCGTGGCCAGGCCGAGCGCATCGAGCACCGCATCGTCGACCCGCACGTCGGTGCAGCAGTCGCATCCGGCCGCGTCCGGGTGCGCGACGCGGTAGTCGGCGTTCCGCTGCACCAGCACCGCCTGGCCCGGGCGCGCGTAGCACACGCGGCTGCCCACGCTCACCGCGAACGCACCGCGGCGGGTGAACAGGAAGTGTGCCGGCTCGTCGCCGTTGGGGCCGCCGCAGTTCACCCGCGGCGGCCGGCACACCTGGTCTATCACCAGGAACGACGGCGACCGCAACATGGTCTGCATGATCGACATGGCGCGGCTCCAGCAGCAGCCTGCCAGGAATCATACGCCCGCCCCGCGACTGCCGATCGCGCGAAAAGGCAATCCGTGCGCACGTTTCTGAAAGCGCGGCGATGCGATTCGTGCAGGGCCGGGTGGCGTCCGCGCGGCGCGCACGTTTCTGAAAGCATCCCGTCGTCGCCCGCGCCACGCTGGCAACGCATCCCGTCGAAGGATGCCAGGTATCCGGCGGCTCCCCCACTTCGACCGGACCTGTCGATTGGCATGCTGAGGAGATACGGCGATGACCAAGACACTGTGCACCCTGCTCGCCGCCTGCTGCGTCGCCGGTGCGGCGCACGCGGCGCAGCCCGCGTCCGTGCGGGACTGGCTCAATCCGATGCTCTATCCGAAGGATTCGCAGCCCTTCGGCAAGAGCATCTCCACCTGGGCCGAACTCAACTGGCAATGGATCTATGCCCAGCCGTTCGAGCACAACCCGTTCCTGGACACCAGCGGCGCGGACTGCGGCGTCGGCCAGAGCGGCCCGGTATGGCAGCTGGCGCCGATCGCATCGATGATGTCGGGTACCTCCACCCGCCACTGCACGATCCCGCGCGGCAAGGCGCTGATGCTCAACATCGGCAGCGTCAACGACGACTGGCCGTGCCCGGATCCGAACTTCCGCCCGCAGCCGGGGCAGTCGCTGTACGACTTCCTGGTGGCCGACGCGCTGACCTACAACATGGTCACCGAGCTCGACGTGAAGCTCGACGGACGGCCGATCTTCGACCCGATGCGCTACATCTACACCTCGGAGAACCTGTACGCGCTCAAGGGCGACCCGAGCGAGGTGCAGTTCGATCCGTGCATCACCGGCCACTGGCAGCCCAGTGTGGTCTACGGCTACTTCATGATGTTCCGGCCGCTGTCGCCGGGCGAGCACACCATCGTGCGGCACAACCACGACAGCAACGGCACCGACATGACCTACATCTATCGGCTGACCGTGCAGTAGCGGCGAGCCGCCCCGGGCGCCCGCATGGTCGGGCGCCCGACCGGATCAGTGCGCGCGGCCGGTGCGCGGACCGGCCTGGGTCTTCATCTGCGCCGGCCGTGCCGGCTCGCCCTTCTTGCCGAGCTGCTCGAGCAGGGTCGCCATGTCCTCGGCGTGTTCCTCTTCCTGTGCCAGCACTTCCTCCATGACGCGGCGGGTGGTCGGGTCGTCGCCGCCGATGTACTCGACGATGGCGCGGTAGGTGTCGATGGCGATGCGCTCGGCCACCAGGTCTTCCTTGATCATGTCGACCAGGTCCACGCCCTCGGCATAGTCGGCGTGGGCGCGGCTGACCAGGCCGTCAGGGTTGAAGTTCGGTTTGCCGTCGAGCTGCGTGATGCGCTCGGCGATGCGGTCGGCATGTTCCTGTTCCTGCTGCGCGTGCTCGAGGAACTCCGCCTTGACCGCCTGCGAGTTGATCCCCGAGGCCATGTAGTAGTGGTACTTGTAGCGCAGCGTGCAGACGATCTCGGTGGCCAGCGCCTCGTTGAGCAGCTTGATCACGGTCTCGCGGTCGGCGCTGTAGCCGGCGGTGATCGCGCCCTGGTCGATGTGCTCGCGGGCGCGCTTGCGGATGGCTTCGATATCGGTCAGGAACGGCTTGTTTGCCATGTCTGTCCCTCGGTGGTGGCGACCCGGGGCAGGCTAGTGGCGGCGGCGCGAAACCATGGTGAAGCGAGGGCGGCGGGGTTCCGTCGCGTGGGCTTCAGCCCACTTGGATCATGCCGGCAGGTTCGACGGCGGGCTGAAGCCCACCCATGTCCTCAGCGCGGCAGGTAGGCGCGCAGGAACATCTTCACGCCCGAGCGGGCGGTCGCCTCGATCTCGGCGGCGTAGCTGTCCGGGCATTCGCAGCAGCCGAACATCTGCCGCATCATCAGGTTGCCCTTGATCAGCGTGAGGAACTGCACGCAGGCGCGCGGCACGTCGTCGATCTCAAGCTTGCCGGCGTCAACCGCCTGCTGCAGCAGGCGTTCCATCAGGCCATGCGTACGGGTGGCGCCCTCTTCCCACATCAGCCGGCCATAGCGGGGATTGCCCTGGCGGCAGTCGGAAAGGATCGCGCGGAAGGTGCCGACGGTTTCGGCGTTGCAGTCGAGCTTCGCGTGGGTCAGCGCCACGCGCAGCAGCGTGTCGGCGATGTCCTCGCGCGGATCGAAGTGGTAGGTCTCCTCCGGCAGCAGGTCCTGCACGCGGGCGCGGATCACTTCGCGGAAGAGGTTGTCCTTGTCGCCGAAGTGGCTGTAGACGGTGAGCTTGGATACGCCCGCCTCGGCCGCCACCGCGTCCATGCTGGTGCCGGCGAAGGCATTGCGGATGAACAGCGCCTTGGCCGCCTCCAGGATCGCCGCGCGCTTCTCCATGTCCTTCGGGCGACCGGGACCGGGAGTCTTGGCGTGGGCGGGACAATTCATGGTGACACCTTGGACGGGAGCGGCTTCACAGGACGAGCGAAGAACTTTATTATACGGATCGGTTCAATTATTTCCAGTTCCCTTGGAAGTGAGCATGTCTTCGACCGCTGCGGGGCATTCCTTGAGCGCAGTGTACCGCCACGGGCGGTCCAGCCGGGTTGAGGCCGCCCGTGCGGCAGGCGCGAGTGTCCGCGGACACCGCGCCACGCATGACTTCCGTCAATCCGGCGCGATGACTTCCGGCACTTCGGGCACCCGCCTCCAGGCCGCAGGCTAAACGCACTGTCGCGGCGGCCTCCGAACGCTTATCCTTTTGATCTTTTTGATTCTTGCGGACGTAAGACCATGGCGATGAATTTCGAACAGGCACGGCAGAACATGGTCGAGAACCAGGTGCGCCCCTGGGACGTGCTCGATGTGCGTGTGCTCGATGCGCTGGCGCAGGTGCGCCGCGAGGATTTCGTGGCGCCGGCGCATCGCCGCCTGGCGTTCGCCGACGCCTGCCTGCCGATCGGCCACGGCCAGGTGATGATGAAGCCGGTGATCGAGGGACGCGTGCTGCAGGCGCTGGACCTCAAGCCCACCGACCGCGTGCTGGAGATCGGCACCGGTTCGGGCTTCCTTACCGCCTGCATGGCCAAGCTCGCCGCGCACGTGACCAGCGTGGACGTGCATGGCGATTTCACCGCCGCCGCGCAGCCGCGCCTGGAGGCGGCCGGTGTCGCCAACGCCAGCCTGGTCACCGCCGATGCGATGCAGGACTGGCAGCCGCAGGAACAGTTCGACGCCATCGTGGTGACCGGCGCGGTGTGGCAGGTCCCGCAGCGCTTCCTCGGCTGGCTCAAGCCGGGCGGCCGGCTGCTGGCCATCCGCGGCGAATCACCCGCGCAACAGGCGGTGCTGCTGACCCAGGCCGGTGCCGGCGGTTACCGCGAGGACTACCTGTTCGAGACCGACCTGCCGTACCTGCTCCACGCCGAGCCCCCCCGGCGTTTCGTTTTCTAATCTCCCAATCGATTGCATGAGGCAACCCACGATGCGCTTGAAGCTTCTGACCCTGGCCCTGGCCCTGTCGGCAGTCTCGCTGCCCGGCCACGGCGAGGACCTGATGGATGCCTACCGCCAAGCGCGCGCCAATGACCCGGTGCTGTCGCAGGCGGAGGCGACGCGCCTGTCGGTGGGCGAGGGCGTGACCCAGGCCCGCGCCACGCTGCTGCCGGAATTGTCCGGCCGCGCCACCTTCAGCCAGTCCAGCGGCGCCGACACGCAGACCACCACGACAGGTGGCGCGCCGATCAACGCCGGGCACCTGCGCAGCCGCGACGAGTCGCTGGAACTGAGCCAGACCATCCTGGACCTCAGCAAGATCGCCAACCTGCACGCCGCCGAGTCGCAGTCCGAGGCACAGGACGCGCAGTACAACGCCGCGTTGCAGGAGCTGTTCGTGCGCGTGACGGCCGCCTACTTCGGCGTGCTCACCAGTCAGGACGAACTGGCCTACGCCAAAGCCAACGAGGACGCCTTCCGGCAGTCCTACGAGCAGGCCGAGCAGCGCTTCAACGTGGGCCTGTCGGCGGTGACCGACGTCTACCAGGCCAAGTCCTACTACGAGTTGGCCAAGGCGCAGACGGTCGCCGCGAACAACGCGCTCAACGACGCGCGCGAGGCGCTGGCGCAGATCACCGGCAAGCCGGTCGGCGACCTCAAGAAACTGCGCGACGACCTGCCGATGGTGGCGCCCAAGCCGGCCGATCCGAACGCCTGGGTGACCGAAGCGCTCAAGAGCAACCCCAACGTGGCGGCGCAGCAGTACAACGTCGAAGCGGCCTCGCACAGCGTCAACGCCGCGCGTGCCGGCCACCTGCCGACGATCAACGCCTCGGTCAGCCGCGGCACCTCGGCCAACTGGCTGGAGAACCGACCCGGTGCCTTCGCCGCCTCCAACGGCCGCTACGGCACCACCGTGGGCATCACCCTGACCGTGCCGATCTTCTCCGGCTTCGCCACGCAGTCGCGGGTGCGCCAGTCGATCTACGAGCGTGACGCCGCCGAGGATTCGCTGGAAGCGCAGCGCCGCCAGGTCACCCGCGACACGCTCAACTTCTACCGCTCGGTGATCGCCGGCATCAGCCAGGTCGAGGCCAACAAGGCTTCGGTCGAGTCGGGCCAGAAGGCGCTGGAAGCGACCCGCGCCGGCTTCGACGTGGGCACGCAGACCATGCTCAACGTGCTGAACGCGATCCAGACCCTGACCCAGGCCGAGAGCAGCTACTCGCAATCGCGCCACGCGCTGATCCTGGACCAGCTGCAGCTGAAGCAGGCGGCCGGCACGATCGACGTGAAGGACATCGAAGCGGTCAACGCGCTGCTGCAGTAAGCGGCTCAGCGTTCCCCCGGCGCCGGCCGGGGGAACGGCTTCTCCCACCGCGCTACTCCTCCAGGACGCGGTCGATAAGCTCCATCACCCGCCCCACCGCACCGCGCTCGCTGTCGAACACTCGCCGTGCGTGCTTTCCCATGCGCTCGCGCTGGCGCTCGTCGCGCAGCAGAGCGAGCACGTCGTGGCCGAGCTGGTCCACCTGCGCCACGCGGCTGGCGCCGCCCTCGCGGATCAGCGTGAGGGTGATCTCCTCGAAATTGAAGGTATGCGGGCCGACCAGCACCGGTCGCGCCAGCGCGGCCGGCTCCAGTACGTTGTGCCCGCCGATCGGCACCAGGCTGCCGCCGACGAAGGCCAGGTCGGAAGCCGCGTAGAACGGCATCAATTCGCCCATCGCGTCGATCACGAATACCTGGTGCGCGCCCGGCACGCGCTCGACGCTGCGCGTGGCCACGGAAAAGCCAAGGCTGCGCGCCGAGTGCTCCACCAGCTTGAAACGCTCCGGATGCCGCGGCGCGATCAGCAGCAACGCGTCGGGCAAGCGCCGCAGGACGTCGAGGTGCGCCTCGAGCACCGCCAGTTCCTCGCCCTCGTGCGTGCTGGCCGCGATCCATACCGGGCGCCGCGGGCCCCACTGCGCGCGCAACGCCGCGCCCTTGTCCACTGCGCCGTCGGGCACCGGCATGTCGAACTTCAGGTTGCCGCTGACCACCAGTTGCGAGGGCTCGGCGCCCAGCAGTCGGTAACGCGCCGCGTCGGTGCGCGACTGCGCGGCGATCTGGCGCACGCTGCGCAAGGCCGCGCGCACCAGCGGCAGCAACGGGCGGTAGCCGCGCATCGAGCGCTCGGACAGGCGCGCATTGACGATCATCAGGGGGATGCCCCGATGCCGGCAGGCGAAGTACAGGTTCGGCCAGATCTCCGTTTCCACGATCAGCGCCAGCCGCGGCCGTACCCGCTTGAGGAAGCGGTGCACCGCGAACGGCAGGTCGTAGGGCAGGTAGACGTGGAACACGCTGTCGCCGAACAGCTGGTGCACGCGCGCCGAACCGGTCGGCGTCACGGTGGTGACCACCAGCGGCGCATTGGGGTAGTCGCGCCGAAGCGCCTTGATCAGCGGTTCGGCCGCATTGACCTCGCCCACCGACACCGCATGCACCCACAGGCTGCCGCTGAATTCCGGCTTCTGGAACAGGCCGAAACGCTCCGGCCAGCGCCGATGGTAATTGCCGTAGCGCGCGCCACGGATCAGCAGGCGCAGCACGATCAGCGGCGTCGCCAGGTACATCACGAAGGTGTAGAGGTAGCGCAACGGGAGGCCAGCCGGGAGGAATGGCGGGAAGTATAGGCCGTGCCCTTGCTCGCTCCCCTTCCCGGAAGGCGCCGGAGCGAGGAGACCAGGGCTGCGGGGAAGACGACGGCCGATGCATTCCCGCGAGCCCGCCTCCTCATTCCGGAGGGGACAGGGCCCCGGAGCCCGTACAATCCCCCGGATGCCCGGCATGCCCCGCCCTTCCTTCGATCCTTCGCTGCTCGCTCCGCGCCACTGGCCTGCCTGGCTTGGCGTGGGCGTCATCTGGCTGATCGCGCGCCTGCCCTATCCGCTGCTGATGGGGCTGGGCAGGCTGCTCGGCGCACTGATCCGCCACGTGCCCTCGCGCCGGCGCGGCATCGCCGAGGCGAACATCGCGCTGTGTTTTCCGGAGCTGGACGCGAAGTCGCAGGCTGCTCTGGTCGATGCGCACCTGACCGACATCGGCCTGATGCTGGTGGAGTTCGCGCTGGGCTGGATGGGCTCGAACCGGGCGATCGCACGCATCCCGACCCGGGTCGAAGGCCTGGAACACCTGGAGGCGGCACGCGCGCAGGGCCAGGGCGTGCTGCTGGTGGGCGGGCATTTCTCGCATCTGGAGCTGTGCGCGCGGCTGATCTCGCGACGCATCCCGATTGCCGGCATGTACCGGCGCATGGACTCGGCGGTGTTCGAGTGGACCGTGCTGCGCGCGCGGCTGCACTACGCGGCGGCGATGTTCGAGAAGGACGACATCCGCGGCACGGTGAAGTACCTGCGCGGCGGCGGCACGGTGTGGTACGCGCCCGACCAGGACATGCGCAGCAAGGAAAGCGTGTTCGTGCCGTTCTTCGGCGTGCCGGCGGCGACCATCACCGCGACCCACCACCTGGCGCGCATGGGCCAGGCGCAGGTGATCCCGTTCTTCCACCATCGCCTGCCCGAGGGCGGCTATGCGATGCGCCTGGGCGCGCCGCTGCCGATGGGTGGCGATGCGGCGGCCGACACGGCGCAGGTCAACGCCAGCATCGAGCAGATGGTGCGCGTGGCGCCGGCGCAATACCTGTGGGTGCACAAGCGCTTCAAGACACGCCCACCCGGCGCGCCGGAGGTCTACCGCTGACGCGGATGGCGCGGCGCGCCCTGTGCGGCACGCACGCGCGCCTCGTGCAGCTTGGCGTACTTGAGGAACGCGTAGAAGGCGTGCACGCGCGCGGCGATGAAGCCCGCCCAGCCGGCGCGCCAGTGTCCGCGCAAGAGGTAGTAGCGCAGGAACGCGATCGTCGGATAGGCGACCAGCCGCCAGCCCAGCCGGGCGCGCTGGCGACGGGCATCCTCCTTCGCCTGCAATGACGAATAGCGGTTGGCCTTGTCCACGCGGCCGGCGATGTCCGGCTCGCCGTAATGGTCGAGCACCACCTCCAGCCGGGCCACCGGTCCGTCGACGTGCACCGATTCGTGCACGCTGTGTCCGCTCATGCGCGCACGCTCGCGGTCGAACAGGCGCACGTAGTGGTTGAGCCGCGCGCGCGGCGACTGCCAGCGCCAGAACACCCATTCGCGCCGCCATAGCTGGTAGCCCGCGCAGGAGGGCGATTCGAGCGCGCGCTGGATGGTTGCAACGGCACCCGGCGGCAATGCCTCGTCCGAATCGAGCAGCAGCACCCAGCGGTGCCGGGCCAGGTCGATCGCCGCCTGCTTCTGCGTGCTGTAGCCGGCGAACGACTGCACCTGCACGCGCGCGCCGTGGCGACGCGCGATCTCGGCGGTGGCATCGGTCGAGCCCGAGTCGAGCACCACGATCTCGTCCGCCCAGCCCACCGAGGCCAGGCAGGCGTCCAGCGTGTCCTCGTTGTTGTACGTGGTGACGACCACCGACAACGGCTCACGCATCGCCTTCCTCCACGACGTACAGGGCCGCGCACCACAGTCCCAGCAGCCAGGCGAACAGCAGGCCCCACCAGGCCGAATAGAAGGCCAGGTGGGTGTTGAGCGGGAACAGCATCACGACCAGCGCCACCGTGGCAGGAAAGGCCCGCGCACGCTCGGGTCCATCGCGCCGATGCCAGGCACGGCAGGCCAGCACAGTGCCGGCCAGCCACAGCAGCAGCCCGAGCGTGCCGGTCTCGCTCAGCACTTCCAGCACCAGCTGGTGTGCATGACAGGCACCCTCGCCCACGCCGCAGGCCTCGGCGACCAGGAAATGGTCGTTGGCCGGCGCGTAATCCGGATAGGCGTAGCGGAAGCCGCGCACGCCCACGCCGTTCCACGGGTGGTCGGCGATCATCCGCGCGCTGGCGCGCCAGATCGCCGGGCGGCCGGTCAGTGCCTCGTCCAGCCCCTGCGGATCGCCGGCGAACACGGCCAGCGTGCGCTCCATCCGGTCGTGGAAACGGCCCGAGGTCTGCCAGGCCAGCGCGCCGGCCAGCACCACCAGCAGCCCGCCCAGGCCGAACCAGGGCAGGAAGCGCCGCGCCGAGCCGGCCTCGCGCCAGGCGAAGGCGAGCCCGGCCAGGCCGTAGCAGAGCCAGCCTGCGCGCGAGCCCGCCAGCAGCACCGGCCCCAGCAAGGCCAGGAAAGCCAGCACGAGGCCTGGCCGGCCCCAACGCCCGCGCGCCGCCCACAGTGCGAACGGCGCGAGCACGGCCAGGGTGGGACCGAGCTTGAGGTTGTCCGCACCGAAGATGCCGGAAATGCGTTCGGCTTCGGCATGTCCGCCCAGGCTCCAGCCGGTGAGCGCCTGCAGCCAGGCATCGGCGCCCCACAGGCCGATCACGATCGCCACCGCGCCATACAGCGCCCGCAGCCTGGACTCCCGGCGCAGCGCGAAGCAGGCATACAACCCCAGCGGAACGAAGCGCAGCAGGCCCGCCGTGCTGCCCCAGCTCTTGCCGGGCGCCACCGCATCGATCGAAGACAGCAGCGCCGCGCCCACGTAGCAGGCCAGCAACACCAGCAACAGGCGCGCGCCGGCGTGTCCCTGCAGCGCGTGCGGGTGGCGCACGAACAGCAGGAGGGTGCCGAGCAGGCACAGCAGCGTACCCAGTTCCGAGCTGCGCCCGAACGGCAGCAGCGCGATTACCAGCCAGAACGGCAGCAGCGGTGAGCGCAGGGCGTCGGCAAGCGGGCGGATGAGGCGCATCCGGACATTGTAGGGAGGCGCTGGAGGTTCCCGCGAGAGGCGGCAGTCCGGTCCTCCCTAGCAAGGGTTCGTGGGAGTGCTGCACCCCCAGGCGTTCCCGCGAGAGCGCCACTCAACCCAACCCTTTCCACGGGAAGGATGAGGAGGCGGTGCGGTCAGCCCGCGACTTCGCCGTACAGCGCCAGCACCGCCTCCTGCATGTCCGACAACCGGTAGCTCTGCAGCATCGGGATCGGCGGCGCGACGCGCAGCAGTTCGGCCGCGCGCTCGACCAGTTTCTCGCGGTCGCCCAGCGGCACGCGGCCGGCCGGGTACAACTCGGCCAGCAGCTCGCCCACGCCGCCATGGGCGTAGCCCAGCACCGGACGGCACAGCGAGAGCGCCTCGACCACGGTGCGTCCGAAGGACTCGGGCTTGACGGACAACTGCAGGATCAGCGCGGACACTGCGTAGATGTCGCGCACGTCGTTGCGCGCGGGGGTCAGCACCACTTGTGCCTCGACGCCACGATCGCGGATCAGTTGCCGGAGCTCTTCCACATAGGCCTCGCGGCCCGGCTCGATCACGCCCAGCAGCAGCAGTCGCGCCTCGATGCCGCGGCGCTTGAGCTCGGCGATCAGTTCGATCGCCTCGTGGTGCCCCTTGAGCCGCGTGCCGCGGGCCGGCAAGGTCAGCAGCGGCGCGCCGGCCAATTGCGGATACTCGGCGAAAAAGGTCTTCTGCCAGGCGTCGTCCGGACGGTGCCCATACGGGAAGGCTTCCGGATCGATGCCGCGCGGGATCACCCGCACGCGTGCGGGATCCATCCAGGGATAGTGGCTGAGCACGTAGTCGCGCATGGTCTGCGATACCGCGATCACCCGCTCGCCGCGCAGCATGATGCCGCTGTACATCCCGGGCGAATTGAGTCCGTGCACGGTGGTGACGAAATGCGGGCGCGGCGTCATTCCCTTCAACGCCCACCAGCCCAGCCATGCCGGCAGGCGCGAACGGGCGTGCACGATGTCCGGCTGCAGCTCGCGCAACCGCCGGCGCAACGCACCGAGGCGGAACAGCGTGCGCGGCGTCTTGCTGCCGATGTCCAGGCTGATGTGCTCGCTGCCTTCGGCTTCCAGTTGGGCCACCAGACGGCCACCGGCGGAGACCACGATCGAGCGGTGCCCCGCAGCCACCAGCGCGCGGGCCACCTCCAGCGTGGAACGCTCCGCCCCTCCCGAATTCAGCGCCGGGATCAGCTGTACGACAACCAGACGCCGGGGGGAGGTGACGACGGCAGACATGAGGGGTTGCTGGGTGGCCTTCATCCAAAAAAACAAGCAGCGATCGTGCCGATCGCCGCTCGTTCAGGTTCCGGCCACGGGCGCCGGCTAGTCGCGCAGGACGTAATGCGCGCCGCAGTAGGGACAGACGGACTCGCCGCCGTCCTCGACGATCGGCAGATACACCTTCGGATGCGAGTTCCACAGGGACATGGCCGGCATCGGACAGGACAAGGGAAGGTCCCTGCGCGTCACTTCGTAACGATTTTCGGCATTCGCCGGGATCGGCGCGGCCTCGGGCAGGGGGCGCGACATGGCAGGCTCCAGGAAGGGTATCGAAACCGCGCATGGTAGCAGGGGCACCCGCACGGGGCGCACTGGACTTCACCGCGCAGTTGGCCTCAACTGTACGCCGGCGGCGCCCGGAGGGGCGGGCGCCGCCATGGGAGGACGACCGTGGATGGGCAGGCCGCCGGGCTGACGGCCGTGGCCTGGCCGACGGCATCCGTCGCCAATCATCCTGTCGCAAGGGGAAAATCATGGACTTCGGAAAAACCATCGCGCGCGCCAAAGCCATCCTCGCCACACCCCGGACGGAGTGGCCGGTCGCCGCCGCCGAGCCGGCCAGCGTCGGCAGCCTGTACGCCGGCTACATCGTCTGGATCGCCGCGCTGCCCGCCATCGCCGCGTTCATCAAGGAGAGCCTGATCGGCACCGGCTTCCTGGGCGTGGTCGTACGCGTGCCGATCGGCGCGGGCATCGGTGGCATGGTGCTCAAGTACGTGCTGTCGCTGGTGGTGGCCTATCTCGTGGCGCTGATCATCAATGCGCTGGCCGGCACCTTCAACGGCCAGAAGGACATGGTGCAGGCGCTCAAGACCGTGGCCTACGCGTGGACCGCCACCTGGATCGCCGGCATCGCCGTGATCATCCCGTGGATCGGCTGGCTGATCGCCATCGCCGGCATCGTCTACGGCATCTACCTGCTGTACCTGGGCCTGCCCTTCACCATGAAGTGCCCGCCCGAAAAGGCCGGCGGCTACACGGCGCTGACCGTGGTGATCGCCATCGTGCTGAGCTGGATCGTCGCGATGATCGTCGCCGGCGTGATCGGCACCGCCGCCTATACCGGCGCCGCCATGACCGGCGCGCACCTGGGCAGCACCAGCGGGGACGACGTCACCGTCGATCCCAACAGCGCGCTGGGCAAGCTGGCCGCGATGGGCGAACGCGCCGAGCAGGCCAGCAAGGAGCTGGAGGCGGCGCAGAAATCCGGCGACACCGCCGCGCAGCACGCCGCCATGGGCAAGATGATGGGCGCGGCGATGGGCAACGACGGCAGCGTGCAGGCGCTGTCCACCGAGCAGGTCAAGGCGTTCCTGCCGGAGACCCTGCTCGGCCTCACGCGCACCAGCAGCTCGGCCCAGCGCAACAACGCGATGGGCATGCAGGTCACCGAGGCGCATGCCGAATACGGCGACGGCAACGGTCGCAACGTCACGCTGGAAGTCACCGACATGGGCACCGCCAAGGGCCTGATGGCAATGGCCGGCGCCATGTCGCCGGAGGAAGAGCGCAGCACCGACCACGGCTACGAGAAGACCTACACCGCCGATGGCCGGCTGACTCATGAGGCCTGGGACGACCAGTCCAAGAGCGGCGAGTACAGCGTGGTGGTCGGCCAGCGTTTCACGGTCAAGGCGCAGGGCGCGGCCGGCAGCATCGACGATCTCAAGCAGGCCGTGGCCAGCGTGGACCTGGCCAGGCTCGAGGCCATGCGCGAGGAAGGCGTGACCCGCAACTGACGCGCCGCCCACCCTGCAAAAGACAAAGCCCGCGCCATCACGGCGCGGGCTTTTTTTCACGTAGCGGCACCGCCTACTTTTCCACCGAACCCTCGGTGGTGATCTGCAGGCTGATCTCGTCGCTGACATTGGGCACGTACGCCGACACGCCGAAGTCCGAGCGCTTGAGCGTTCCGGTGGCGTTGAAGCCGATCGACGGCTTGCCGCTCATCGGATGCTTGCCGATCCGGTTGAGCG
Source organism: Frateuria sp. YIM B11624 (assembly GCF_049727805.1). NCBI lineage: Bacteria > Pseudomonadati > Pseudomonadota > Gammaproteobacteria > Lysobacterales > Rhodanobacteraceae > Frateuria > Frateuria sp. YIM B11624. The sequence goes on along the minus strand of NZ_JBCNYA010000018.1, from coordinate 64,428 downwards.
TGGCGTCGAGCACCACCGGCCGGGTCACGCCGTGCACGGTGAGGTCGCCGGTGACGCGGAAGCGGTCCTTGCCCAGCGGCTCGACCTTGGTGCTCTTGTAGGTCACCAGCGGGTACTTGGCGGCATCGAGGAAATCGGGCTTGGCCAGGTGCTCGTCCAGCGCCGGCACGTGCGTGTCCAGCCCGGACATGGGCAGCGTCACCTCGACGCGGGCCTGTTCCGGATGTTGCGGATCGAACACCAGCGTGCCCTGCCCCAGGCCCAGCTCCGCGGTCGGATGGGAGAAACCGAAGTGGCTCCAGCTGAACAGCACCATCGTGTGGTGCGGGTCGAGCGTGTAGGTGGCCGGTGCCGCCTGGACGAGCGCCGCGGCGCCGAGCAGGCCGGCGAAAAGTAGGGCTTTGAACGTACGCATGCGTGACTCCTGTGGGGTTTTTCAGACGATGCGGCAGGCTTCGTCGAACGCGAAGCGCTCTTCGCGCGGCCGCAGCACGGCGGGGTTGCCGTAGCCGATGTTGATGAGGAAGTTGGAGCGCACCTGCGTGCCGGCGAAGAAGGTCTCGTCCAGCATCGCGTTGTCGAAGCCCGACATCGGCCCGCAATCCAGGCCCAACGCGCGCGCGGCCATGATCAGGTAGGCGCCCTGCAGGCTGGAGTTGCGGAAAGCGGTGGCCTCGATCACCGCCGGGTTGCCGGCGAACCAGCCGATCGCGTCGGGAGATTCCTTGTACAGCCGCGGCAGGTGCTCGTAGAAGGCGTGGTCGGCGGCGACGATCACCGTCACCGGCGCGGCCATGGTCTGCGCCAGGTTGCCGCGGTTGAGCGCGGGCTCCAGCTTCGCCTTGCCCTCGGGCGAGCGCACGAAGACGAAACGCGCCGGCGAGGAATTGGCGCTGGTGGGCGCCAGCTTGGCCAGGTCATAGATCGCGTGCAACTGCGCATCGGTGACCGGCTTGTCCAGCCAGGCCTCGGCCGAACGCCGGTAGGTGCGCGCGGCGCGGAACAGCTGGTCGAGGGCGGCCTCGGAAAGCACTTCGCTCATGGTTATCCTTTGCGTCATGGCGCGCCGTCCGGCGCGGGCGATCCGCAAGTGTAAGCCCATGGGCGCGGGTGGTCGGGTGAGGAACGGAGAACCCAGCGTGCAGATTTCGCCAACAATCGCCCGGGCTGCATCCGCATGAGCGGATCGCGCGAGGAATGCTGGGCGATCACCGACGCCGCCGCCGGCAACCAGCGCCAGGCTCTCGCGCTGGCCGAGCGGCTTGGCCTGCCGGTACGGCCACTGGTGCTCGAACCGCGCGGGCCGTGGGCATGGCTGGCGCCGCGGCTGATCCTCGGCGGCGAGTGGGCGCTGCCGCCGGCCGAACGCGCGCGCTTCGCGGCGCCGTGGCCGCGGCTGGCGGTCGGCTGCGGACGCGCCGCGGCGCTGTTCACGCGGATGCTGCGGCCGTGGTCGGGCGGTGGCTGTCGCACCGTGCAGATCCTCGACCCGCGCATCGATCCGAAGCACTGGGATCTCGTCGTCGCGCCCCGCCATGACGGCCTGGCCGGCTCCAACGTGCTTACCCCGCTGGGTTCGCTCAACCCGGTCGACGCGGAATGGCTGGCCGATGCGCGCGACGCCTGGCCGCAACTGGCCGAGCTGCCCTCCCCGCGCATCGGCGTGCTGCTCGGCGGTCCGCGCCATGGCATCGCCATGGACGGCGCCTGGACACAGGCCTTCGTCAACGGCCTGCGCACCATGCACGAGCAACGCGGCGGCAGCCTGCTGACACTGGCCTCGCGCCGCACGCCACCCCGACTGGCCGGCGCCTTGCGCGAAGCCCTGGACGACGTGCCAGGCCTGCACTGGCAGGGCCGCGCCGATGGCCCCAACCCTTATCCGGGCGTGCTCGCCTGGGCCGACCGGCTGGTCGCCACGCCCGATTCGGTCAACATGCTCTCGGAGGCCTGCGCCGTCGGTTGCGCGGTACACACCTTCGCGCCGGAGCCGCTGCCGGACAAACTCGCCCGCTTCCATCGCACGCTGCGCGAGGCTGGCCTGCTGCATCCCTTGAATGCCGACGCGCCCGACCACCAGCCACCGCTGCGCGAAACCGAGCGCATCGCGGCGACCGTGCGGCAACGGCTTGGGGGGCGATAGCGCGTTTCGCTTTGCGCAGCACTGAGGCGAGCCCCGTCCCCTCACCCCAACCCTCTCCCCGGAAGCGAGAGGGAGCCGGTGCGCGGCACACGCTCATCACCCGCTAGCGCCCGCTTTTCGCTCTTGGCTCTGGCTTTTTCGCTCTTGGTTTTCCGCTCGGGCCTTGGCTCTTCTGAAAAGTGCGCGCGGGAAGCGCGCTGCCCTACCCGGGGCCCCTGGCGCGGCGGGCGGGTGGCGGAAAAGCCCGAAGGGTGGCCGGCAGGACGCCGGCCAGCTTTTCGTCGGGGCTTCGAGCCCCGTCGAAAAACCCCGCCATCCGCCCGCGCACCCGGAGGGCAGGATGCCCGCAGGGCGCGCCAATCGGGGTGCCCTTCTCTTTGGTTACTTTCTCTTGGGCAAGAGAAAGTGACTCGGCCGCCGACAGGCAACCGAAAGCTCTTCTCTCACCAGAGTTCCAGGCGAGCCCCGGCCCCTCACCCCAACCCTCTCCCCGGAGGGGAGAGGGAGCAGGAAAGGGTCAGGCGAAATCGAAACCCAGGGCGGCGGTCACCGCACGCACCTCGGCACACAGGGCTTCCAACGCCGGCTCGCGCGGCGCAATGCGTGGCCGCAAGTCGAGCGTGCATGCCAGTGCGCGCTCCAGCAGATCCGCGTGCACGCGTGCCAAGCTAGCCGCCTGCCCGTCTTCGAGCAGACCGACGCGTCGGCACGCCTCGATCAACGACGCATTGGCCGTCTGCGCGAGCAGTTGCGGATGCGCCGCCGCATGCGCCAGCACCAGCCCCTGCAGCGCAAACTCGATGTCCAGCAAACCACCCTGCCCCTGCTTGAGATCGAACCGCGCCGCATCCGAACGATCCCGCTCGGCCCGCCAGCGCTGGCGCATCTGGCCGACCTCGGCAAGCACCGCCGTACGCTCGCGGGGCACCGCCAGCACCTCGCGACGAACCTCCCCCAGCGCCTGGCCGAGCGCAGCATCGCCGGCCACCGCCCGCGCGCGCAGCAGCGCCTGGTGTTCCCAGGTCCAAGCGCGGCTGCGCTGGTACGCATCGAACGCTTCCAGGCTGCTCACCAGCAGGCCCTTGGAACCGTCCGGGCGCAGCCGCGTGTCGACTTCGTACAGGCGTCCCGCGCGGGTGAGCAGGGTCAGCCAGTTCATCACGCGCTGGGCGAGGCGCTGGTACCAGCGCGCGCCATCGATCGGACGGCCGCCGTCGCTGGTCAGTTGCGTGCGCGCGCCGTCGAAGACGAACACCAAGTCCAGATCCGAGGCGAAACCCAGTTCCTCGCCACCGAGGCTGCCGTAGCCGAGCACGGCGAAGCCCGAGCCCTCGCCGGGCAGGCGGCCGTGCTGCGCGGCGAGCTCGCGCTCGGCCAGCGCGGTGACGGCCTCCACCACCGAGCCGGCCAGCGCCGCCAGGCGGCGCGCGGTCGACACCGCGTCGGCGCGGCCGTCGTTGAAGGCCAGGCCGAGGCGGAAGGCGATGCTCGCCTTGAACTCGTTGATGCGCTCGAGCTCGGCCTCGGCCTCGCGCTCGTCCAGCGTCGCCAGCACGCGGCTGATCTCGGCGCTGATGTCGGCGCGCTTGAGCGGCAACTGGTCGATGCGTGGGTCGAGCACGTCGTCCAGCAGCAGTGGCTGGGCGATCACCCGCTCGGCCAGGAAGGCGCTGTCGGCGAACAGCCGCGCCAGGCGCGCGCGCGCGGCGGGCTGCTCTTCCAGCAGGGCGAGATAGGCCGAACGCCGCGCCACCGCCTGCACCAGCCGGCACAGCCGCAGCAGGCAGGGCAGCGGTGCGGCGCTGGCACGGGCCGCGGCGATCAAATGCGGCATCAGGCGGTCCAGCCGCTCGCGCGAGCGCGGCGACATGGCACGCACCGAAGCCGCCTGCGGCAGCTTGGCCAGCGCCTCGGCCGCCTCGATGCCGGGCACGAAGCCGGCCGCCTCCAGCGCACCGGGCTCGGGCGTGCCGTCGCAGGCCTGCCGCCACAGGGTCGTGTCGGCCACCGCCACGCGCGCCGCGCGCCCACTGGCCGGCATCAGCACGCTGGCGAACTCCTCGCTGACGATGCCGCGGTGGTGCGCCAGCTCGGCTTCCAGCGCCTCCCAGTGCTCGTGGCCCAGGCCGCGGGCGATGCGCTCGCGGCTGAGCGCGTCGTCGGGGATGTCGTGGGTCTGCGCGTCGCGCAGCATCTGCACGCGGTTCTCCACCCGGCGCAGGCAACGGTAGGCCTCGCGCAGCGCCTTGGCGCGCGCCGCGCCGATATGGCCGCGCGCCTCGCAGGCGGCCAGCGCCGGCAGCAGGCCGCGTACGCGCAAGGAGGGCTCACGGCCGCCGCGGATCAGCTGCTCCAGTTGCACGATGAACTCGATCTCGCGGATGCCGCCGGGACCGAGCTTGAGATTGTCCGCGAGGTCCTTGCGCGCGACCTCCGCATCGATCAGCGCCTTCATCTCGCGCAGGCCGGCGAAGGCCGTGTAGTCGAGGTATTTGCGGTAGACGAACGGGCGCAGCAACTCCTGCAATTGCTTGCCGGCGGCGCGGTCGCCGGCCACCGGGCGCGCCTTGATCCAGGCGTAGCGTTCCCAGTCGCGGCCCTCGACCTGGTAGTACTGCTCCATCGCGGCGAAGGACAGCGCCAGCCGCCCGGCGTTGCCGAACGGGCGCAGGCGCAGGTCCACGCGCGCGCAGATGCCTTCGTCGGTCGGCTCGTTGAGCAGCCGCACGAGCTGGCGGCCCAGCCGCACGAAGTATTCGCTGTTGTCCAACGGACGCGCGCCGTCGCTGTGACCGCCCTGCGGATAGGCCAGCACCAGGTCGATGTCCGAGGAGAAATTGAGTTCGGCGCCACCGAGCTTGCCGAAGCCGATCACCACCAGCCGCTGCAGCGCACCCTCGTTGTTGCGCGCCTGCCCGTAGCGCGCGCCCAACGCTCGCTCGGACCAGCCCAGCGCTGCGCCCAGCAGCGCCTCGTAGAGCACGCTGGTGGCCGACAGCGTTTCGGCCAGGTCGTCCAGCCCGTTGACGTCGCGGAACACCAGCCGCAGCGCCTCGGCCTGGCGGAACCGGCGCAGCGCGGCGAGCGTGGTGGCCTCGTCCTCCGGCAACGCCAGCGCGCCGACGCGGACGCCGGCGTCGCCGGCCGCACGCAGGCGCTCCAGGCCCGCCGGCGCCAACAATTGCGGCTGGCGCCGCCAGGCCTCGAAGGCGAAGTCGCTGGCGGCGAGCGTGCGGCGGATGCGCTCGGCCACGCCGGCGTCGTCGTGCAGCGCGATGCCGGCAGCGCGGCAGCGGGCGGCCAGTTCGGCGTAGCGGTCGTCGATCAGCGCGCGCAGCGCCGGGCTTTCGGGGGCGATCATCCGGGCATTGTGCCGCAGCAAAAGGCGCATGAACCGCCAGCAACCACCGCCGGCGGACCCAACGTATGATTCATTTCCGGCCAATTACAGTCACCTTCCCCTCACGCAGAGCCGGCGGACCTTCCCTCGCATGCCCTTCTTGAACCGTCCCACGCCCGGACCGTGGCGTCCGCTCGGCGGCCGTGTCCTGGCCGTGGCGCTGATGAGCCTCGTGTTCGTGCTCTTGACCGGCCTGCTCGATGGCGGCGTGGGCGTGGTCCCGTTGCGGGCCATCGACCAGTTCCGCTATCCCCTGGCCAACGCCCTGCCCGGCCTGCTGGCGGCATGGGCGTTGCTGGCCTTCAGCCGCCGGCTGGTGTTCTCGTTCGGGCTGGTGTTCCTGTTCGAGGCGCTGATCTACCAGGTCAACGCGCTGAAGGTCGCGAATCTCGGCAATCCGCTGATGCCGGCGGATTTCCTTATGGTCGACCAGCTCACCAAGGGCGGCGCGCACCTGCTGGTCGGCTACCTGCCGCACAGTCCGTGGCCTTACCTCGGGCTGCTTGCCGGCATCGCCCTGATCGTGGCGATGTGGCGCCTGGAGCCGCCGCTGTTCGCGCGTGGCGCCTACGGCAAGCGGCTGGTCGGCGGCGGTATCGCGGTGCTGTTGCTGGGCAGCCTGCTCGGCGGCGCGGCGGCCTGGAGCAAGGTCTACAACGCCCGTGTGCTGTGGCTGGAGCCGTGGTCGCCGAGCGTGACCGCGAACCACTCCGGCCTGTTCAGTTCGCTGATGCTGTTCCATCTGCAATACGGCCACGGCGGGCACAAGGCCGACCCGGCCGCCGCCAAGGCACTCATCGCCCAGTCGCAACAGGCGTTGCAGCAACGCCTGCAGGCCACCCAGCCGATGAGCGGCGAGCGGCCGGACATCGTGGTGGTGCAGAGCGAGTCGTTCTTCGACCCGGGCATCATGCGCGGCTACGAGAACAACCGCTTCACGCCCAACCTGCATCGCCTCGAGAAGCACGCCGCCAGCGGCCCGCTGCACGTGCCGACCTTCGGCGGCGGCACCATCCGCACCGAGTTCGAGGTGCTCACCGGCCTGTCGCTGCGCTACTTCGACGAACTGCAGTTCCCGTATCTGACGCTGGAGCAGAAGGTGGTGCCCAGCGTGGTGCGCACGCTGCGCGCGCATGGCTATGCGACCACCGCCATCCACGGCAACGACCCGGCGTTCTGGAACCGCGCAGCCGCCTTCAGGAAGATCGGCTTCGACCGTTTCGTCTCGCAGTCGGCGTTCCCGAAGAACGCGCCCAACGACGGCAAGTACATGGCCGACAGCGCGATGACCGACGAGATCATGCGGCAGCTGAAGGACAGCGGCCCACCGCAGTTCCTGTTCGCCATCAGCATCGAGGCGCACGGCCCCTACGACGTGCCGCCGGCCAACCTCGCCGCCCGCGATGCGATTCCGGTGCCGCCCGGCATCGCCGGCCGGGACAAGGTCGAACTGCAGACCTACCTCTACCACGCCGAGCACGCCGACGCGGAGCTCGGCCGGCTGGCCAAGCTGCTGGCCCAACGCGATCGTCCGACGCTGCTGCTGTTCTACGGCGACCACCTGCCGGCGCTGACCAACAGTTTCAACGCCACCGGTTTCGTCGACGGCGGCGACATGCTGAGCGAACCGGGCGTGTGGCTGCTGCTCGACCCGCGCAATCCCGGCCCGGCCACGCACGAGAGCCTGGCCTCGTGGATGCTGCCGGGCAAGCTGCTGGAGACGGCGGGCATCCGCGGCGATCCCTACTTCGCGCTGACCCAGGTATTGGCGCCGCAGGTGGCCGCGCTCACCCGTGCACCCGGCGCGCCGCAGCCGGAGATGACGGCCGAACAGAAGGTGATCGACCAGGACCTGGCCAGCGTCGCGATGCTGCGCCTGAAGGGCAAGCTCGATGCGCTGCTGCCGCCGCAGCTCGCAGCGATGGGAACCGCCGCAGCCGAGCAGGCGCCGGCACCGGTGGGCGCCCACGGCGCCCACCCTTGAGCGCGCGCGATGGCGCGCACCTTCATCCCGCGCTGACAGGAAAGCATTCAGCCATCTGTCCGTCCGCTTAAGCGGACGCGGGCGTGTTCAGAGTGAGGTAGGGAACGCCTGCCTACGGTCGGGGCAACCGCGAAGCGTATTCGCGGCTTTCCACGACTGGAGGCATCCCATGCGTAAGACTCTGCTTGCTGCTTTGATTGGTGCCAGCGTGTTCGCCGTGCTGCCCGCGCTGGCTCAGGTCAGCCTCGGCGGCGCCGGCCACGTCGGCGCAGGCGTGACCGCCGGCGCCAACGGTGCCGTGGGCGCCACCGCCGGCCAGGTCGGCACCCGCGCAGGCGACGCCCTGCAGCGCGCCGACCGTCAAACGCGCCATGCCGCCGACCGGACCATGGAGCGCAGCCATCGCACGCTCGACCGCCATGGCAGGGCCGACGCGGATCTCGGCGCGCAAGGCTCGGCCGCGGCCGCGACCGGCGAGCACCGCGCCGATGCGAACGCAGGTGTCCGCGCGGGCGCCAGCGTGGACGCCGGCGCCGCCGTCGACCATGCCAGCGGCACCGCGCGCGGGATCGGCGGCCAGGTCAGCGACAGCGCGCACACGGCCATCGACAGCACCAGCCGCACGGCCGGCTCGGTGGGCGACACGGTCCGGCAAACCGCTACCGGAACCTCGGTAGGCGCCGATGCGAAGGTTCGCGCCAAGGCCGACGGGCGCGGTCACTGAGCCAACCCGCGCAAGCCGATGGAGAGCCCCGCCCTGCGGGGCTCTTTCTTTTCTGATGCTGCAATTGCACAGTTCGCTTGGAATGCCTTCGCAAGCGTTCCTTTTAGTCGCGCCGGTGCATTCCATCATCACTGGTGGCCGAGATCACCCATAAATTTCCTGCCTTTCGGCGTCCGCCGGTCAGGCGCGACCCGGCGTCGGCTGCCTGCATGGCTCGCGAACGCCAATCCCTATTGGACGTCTAGCCGTCCATGTTTGACGCATCGCAACATTTGTGCTCAAGTGGGACCGTTCGCGCATGTCCTGCCGGATGGGTGGCGCATGCGTGCCTTTTCGCCAAGGCCGAGCAGGTGCCATGCCAGAGTCTCGCGTCGCCTCCCTCTACGATCCCGCCTTCGAGCACGACAGCTGCGGTTTCGGACTCGTCGCACAGATCGACGGCCGCGCCACTGCCGCCCTGGTCGATACCGCGTTCACCGCGCTGGCGCGGCTGTCGCACCGCGGCGGCGTCAATGCCGACGGCATCAGCGGGGATGGCTGCGGCGTACTGATACGGCAGCCGACGGCCTGGCTGCGTGCCCTGGCCGCCGAGGCCGGATTGGCGCCGGCCGAGCGTTTCGCCGCGGGTTTGGTGTTCCTCGATCCCGTCGAGGCCCGCGGCGCCGACGTGCTGGAAACGCAACTGACCGAGGTAGGGCTGCACGTGGCCGGCTGGCGCGAGGTGCCGGTCGACCCGCAGGCCTGCGGTCCGCTCGCCGCCGCAGCGCAGCCGCGGGTGCGCCAGCTGTTCGTGGATGCTGCGCCGGAGATGGACGCCGACGCCTTCGAACGCGCGCTGTTCCGCGCGCGCCGGCGCGCCGAACTGGCGCTGAGTGGCGATCCGCATTTCTACGTGGTCAGCCTGTCGGCGCAGGTGATCGGCTACAAGGCGATGGCCGCGCCCGGCCGCCTGCGCGAGGTGTACGCCGACCTTCGCCACCCTGCGCTGGCCAGCGACGCGGTGGTGTTCCACCAGCGCTTTTCCACCAACACCACGCCGCAGTGGCGGCTGGCGCAGCCGTTCCGGCTGCTCGCGCACAACGGCGAGATCAATACGATCCGCGGCAACCGTCGCTGGATGCAGGCGCGCGCGGCGGTGCTGCGCTCGCCGCGGCTGGAGCTGTCGGACCTCGGCCCGCTGGTGCGCCAGGACGGTTCCGATTCGGAGAGCCTGGACAACGCGCTGGAGGTGCTGCTCGCCGGCGGCCTGGACCTGCTCGCGGCCATGCGCGTGCTGGTGCCGCCGGCGTTCGCCGCGCGCGAGAACCTGGACGAGGACCTGGCCGGCTTCTACGAGTACTACGCGCTGCACAGCGAGCCCTGGGACGGCCCCGCCGGCCTGGTGATGTGCGACGGCCGCTACGCCGCCTGCACGCTGGACCGCAACGGCCTGCGGCCCGCGCGCTGGGCGCTGTCGGACGACAACCACCTGATCGTCGCCTCCGAGGCCGGCTTGTGGGACCTGCCCGCCTCGCGCATCGTCGCCAAGGGCCGGCTCGGGCCGGGAGAGATGCTGGCGGTGGACTTCGCCCAGCACCGCCTGCTGCACGACGCCGACATCGATGCGATCAACCGCGCGCGCGCCCCGTTCCGCGACTGGCTGCGCGCCGGCGTGAGCTATCTCGAATCGGACCTGATCGATCCCTCGCTCGCCGCCGAGCCGTTGCCGCCGGACGAGCTGCACCGCTACCAGAAGCTCTACGGCCTGACCCGCGAGGAACGCGAGAGCGTGCTCAAGGTGATCGCCGAGCTGGAAGCCGAGGCCACCGGCTCGATGGGCGACGACACGCCGATCGCCGCCATGTCGCACCAGGTGCGCCCGCTGTTCGACCGCTTCCGCCAGGCCTTCGCGCAGGTCACCAACCCGCCGATCGACCCGCTGCGCGAGAAGCTGGTGATGTCGCTGGTGACCCAGTTCGGGCCCGAGGGCAACGTGCTGGAGCTGAAGTCCGAGAACGCGCGGCAGGTGCTGGTCAATTCGCCGGTCCTCTCGCAGCGCAAGCTGCGCCAGTTGCTGGCGCTGCCGCAGTTCGAGGACACGCCGCGCTTCGACCTGCAGTACGCGCCGGAGGAAGGCCTGGAAGCGGCGCTGCGCCGCCTGTGCCGCGAAACCGCCGAGGCGGTACGCGCCGGCCATGCGCTGGTTTTCCTGAGCGACCGCTACCCCGCGCGCGACACGCTGCCGATCCATGCCCTGCTCGCGGTCGGCGCCGTGCATGCGCACCTGGTCGAAGAGGGCCTGCGCTGCCAGTGCAACCTGCTGGTGGAGACCGCCACGCCGCGCGACCCGCACCAGTTCGCCTGCCTGGTCGGCTTCGGCGCCACTGCGATCTATCCGTGGCTGGCCTACCAGAGCCTGTTCGAGCTCGGCCGCGAAGGGCGCATCGGTGCCGACCGGCAGGAGCTCGGGCGCAGCTATCGCCGCGGCGTCCGCAAGGGCCTTTTGAAAATCCTCTCCAAGATGGGCATCTCGACCATCGCCGGCTACCGCGGTGCGCAGTTGTTCGAGATCGTGGGTCTGGCACGCGAGGTGGTGGATCTGTGCTTCCCCGGCACGCCCTCGCGCATCGGCGGCGCCGGCTTCGCCGAGCTGGAGGCGGACCAGCGCGTGCTCGCCGCCGAGGCGTGGGAACAGGCGCGCCCGCTGCGCGTCGGCGGGCTATACAAGTTCGTCCACGGCGGCGAGTACCACATGTACAACCCGGACGTGATCGGCACGCTGCAGAAGGCGGTGCGCAGCGGCCGCACGGAGGACTGGCGCGCGTATGCCGACGCGGTCGACCGTCGCCCGCCCTCCGCGCTGCGCGACCTGCTCGCGCCGCAGCCGCTGGACGCGCCGCTTGCGCTGGACGAGGTGGAACCGGCCGAGGCGATCCTCAAGCGTTTCGATTCGGCCGGCATGTCGCTGGGCGCGCTCTCGCCCGAGGCGCACGAGGCGCTGGCGATCGCGATGAACCGTCTCGGTGCGCGCAGCAACTCCGGCGAAGGTGGCGAGGATCCGGCGCGCTACGGCACCGAGAAGATGTCGAAGATCAAGCAGGTCGCTTCCGGCCGCTTCGGCGTGACGCCCGCCTACCTGGTCAACGCCGAGGTGCTGCAGATCAAGATCGCCCAGGGCGCCAAGCCCGGCGAAGGCGGCCAGTTGCCCGGCCACAAGGTCGACGCCACCATCGCGCGGCTGCGCTACGCCAAGCCGGGCATCGGGCTGATCTCGCCGCCGCCGCACCACGACATCTACTCGATCGAGGACCTGGCGCAGCTGATCCATGACCTGAAGGAGGTCAACCCGCACGCGCTGGTCTCGGTGAAGCTGGTGAGCCATGCCGGCGTCGGTACGGTGGCCGCGGGCGTGGTCAAGGCGGGCGCCGACCTCATCACCGTCAGCGGCCACGACGGCGGTACCGGCGCCAGCCCGCTCAGCTCGATCAAGTACGCCGGCACGCCGTGGGAACTGGGCCTGGCCGAGACGCAGCAGACCCTGCGCCGCAACGACCTGCGCGGCCGCGTGCGGCTGCAGACCGACGGTGGCCTGAAGACCGGGCTGGACGTGGTCAAGGCGGCGCTGCTCGGCGCCGAGAGCTTCGGTTTCGGCACCGGCCCGATGGTGGCGCTGGGCTGCAAGTACCTGCGCCTGTGCCACCTCAACAACTGCGCCACCGGCGTGGCGACGCAGCACCCGGTGCTGCGCGCGGAGCACTTCACCGGGCTGCCGGAGATGGTGGCGAATTATTTCCGCCTGCTCGCCGAGGACGTGCGCGCGCATCTGGCGCGACTGGGGGCACGATCGCTGGGCGAGATCGTCGGGCGCACCGAGCTGCTCGCGCAGTTGGAAGGCCATACGCCGGTACAGCGGCGGCTGGATCTCGCGCCCTTGCTCGGTGGCCTGGATGCCGGCGTGGACAGCGCCTGCGTGCTGCCGCGCAATCCGCAGCGCGACGAGGCCACACTCGCGCGACAGATCGAAACCGACACCGCGCCGCTGGTCGAACTGGGCGCCGGCGGCTGCTTCAGGTACGCCGTCGCCAACACCGACCGCGCCATCGGTGCGCGCCTGTCCGGCGCCATCGCGCGGCGCTGGGGCGATGCGGGCCTGGCCGAACCCATCACGCTGGAACTGGAGGGCAGCGCCGGGCAGAGCCTGGGCGCGTGGAACGCGCGCGGCCTGCACATCGCGCTGACCGGCGAGGCCAACGACGGCGTCGGCAAGGGCATGGCCGGCGGGCGCATCGTGGTCAGGCCGCCGACCGATGCGGCGTTCGCCAGCCAGGACGCGGCGATCCTCGGCAACACCTGCCTGTACGGCGCCACCGACGGCGAGCTGTTCGCCGCCGGCCGCGCCGGCGAGCGCTTCGCCGTGCGCAACTCCGGCGCGCTGGCGGTGGTGGAAGGCGCCGGCGACCACTGCTGCGAGTACATGACCGGCGGCGTGGTGGTGGTGCTCGGCAAGGTCGGCCTCAACTTCGGCGCCGGCATGACCGGCGGCTTCGCCTACGTGCTGGACATCGAGCGCGACTTCGTCGACTGCTACAACCACGAACTGGTGGATCTCTTGCGCATCTCGCCGGAGGGCATGGAGCACCACATGCAGCACCTGCGCCGGCTGATCGAGCGGCACGTGGCGCATACCGGAAGCACCTGGGGCGAACGCATCCTGCGCGACTTCCGCGGGCTGCAGTACAAGTTCTGGCTGGTCAAGCCCAAGGCCGCGAGCCTGGCCGCGCTGGCCGACGAACTGCGGAGCGCGGCATGACCCCGCCGTTATCCAATAACGGCTTTTCGCGTTCGCCCCCTCTCCCCTCCGGGGAGAGGGTTGGGGTGAGGGGCCGGGGCTCGCCGCAATGCGCGCTTTCCCTGCACCGTCGCCGTCGACACGCAAACCGGAGGAGCACCCCATGACCGACAAGCTCTTCCAGTTCCTCGACCTCCCCCGCCAACCGCCACGCACCGTGCCGGTGACCATCCGCGTGCTCGGCTACGGCGAGATCGCCGGCGAGTTCGCCCCGCCCGAGGCCGCCGCGCAGGCCGGCCGCTGCATCGACTGCGGCAACCCGTACTGCGCGCACGCCTGCCCGGTGCACAACCACATCCCGCAATGGCTCAAGCTGGTGCAGGAAGGCCGCATCCTCGACGCCGCCACGCTGATGTACGAAACCAACCCGTTGCCGGAAATCTGCGGCCGCGTTTGCCCGCAGGACCGCCTGTGCGAAGGCGCCTGCACGTTGGAGCAGACCGCCTTCGGCGCGGTGACCATCGGCAGCGTGGAGCGCTGGGTCACCGACGAGGCGTTGCGCCTGGGCTGGCGGCCGGATCTCTCGCACGTGCGCGAGACCGGCCACCGCGTGGCGGTGGTCGGTGCCGGCCCCGCGGGACTGGCCTGCGCCGACCGTCTGCGCCGTGCCGGGGTAGCGGTGGACGTGTTCGACCGCCAGCGCGAGATCGGCGGCCTGCTCACCTTCGGCATTCCGCCGTTCAAGCTGGACAAGGCGGTGGTGCGCACGCGGCGCGCGCTGCTCGAAGGCATGGGCGTGCGCTTCCACCTCGGCGTCGAGATCGGCAACGGCATTCCCTTCGGCGAACTGCTGGCCGACTACGACGCGGTGTTCCTCGGCACCGGCGCCTACGCGTTCGTCGACGGCGCCCTGCCCGGGCGCGATCTGGCCGGCGTGCACGACGCGCTGCCGTTCCTTATCGCCAACGTCGAGCGGCTGCTCGAGGACGCGCCGCTGCCGTCGGCGCTGGACCTGTCCGGCAGGCACGTGGTGGTGCTCGGCGGCGGCGACACCGGTATGGACTGCAACCGCACCGCGCTGCGCCTGGGCGCCGCTTCGGTCACCTGCGTCTACCGCCGCGACGAGGCCAGCATGCCCGGCTCCGCGCGCGAGGTCGGCTACAGCCGCGAAGAAGGCGTGCGCTTCCTGTTCCAGCGCCAGCCGATGGAGTTGCTGGGCGAGGGCGGACGCGTGCGCGCGGTGCGCGTGGTGACCACCGAGCTGGCCGACGACGGCCGTGGTCGCCTGGCGCCGCGCAACGTGCCCGGCACGGAAACCGACCTGCGCGCCGACGTGGTGATCCAGGCCTTCGGCTTCCGCCCCAGCCCACCCGCATGGTGCGCGTCGCACGGCCTCGCCTTGCACGGCGACGGCCGGCTGGTGGTCGGCGGCGACGATCGCCTGCCGTTCCAGACCACCCATCCGCGCGTGTTCGCCGGCGGCGACAACGTACGCGGGGCCGATCTGGTGGTGCGCGCCGTGCACGACGGACGCGAGGCGGCCGTGGCCATTGCGCATGCCTTGCAGGCGACCGTGCGCGACCTCGAAACGGCATAGCGCGCGGGCGGTTCCCGGCCAACTGCCGGCCGGCGGCAAGCGGTGCCGAACGCAGATCGCTGCGTGCTTCACCACCGGTCGACAACCCGGCGTTCAGCCTTCTGTCCGCCCGCTTAAGCGACACCGCGCCGATTCAGAATGCGCTCGGGCAGATCGGCCTAGTGTCGGGATCACCTATCCGCCGGAGCCATCCCATGCGCACGATCCTGTTTGCCGCCTTTGCCGCCGCCAGCGTGCTTGCCCTCCCGGCCTTCACCCAGGTCGTGCCGACCGGCACCGGCACCAGCGCCGGGGGCTCGGCCCACGCCGGCGTATCCACCACCGGCGCGCTTTCGAACGCGGGCGCGGGTGGCAGCACGACGGATGCCGGCGCCAGCGTCAGCGGCGACACGACCAGCACGTCGAACCTGGGCCTTGGCGGCCTGCTCAAGCAGACCCAGGCGGCCGAGTCCTCCACCAGACTCGACGGCAGCGCCACGCTGACCAACCCGTCGGACGTCAAGGCCCTCGAGAAAAAAGCCCGCGCGCACGGACACTGAGTCCTTCGAACGGGAAACCCATCGGCGCCTTCCCGCCCCGCGGAAAGGCGCCGATCCGTGCGCCGGCTAGGCCAGCGCATCCTCCGCCGCCACGAAGCCGCCGGTCTGGCGCTCCCACAGCCGTGCGTACAGACCGCCGTGCGCGATCAGCTGCGCATGCGTGCCGCTCTCCACGATGCGCCCCTTGTCCAGCACCACCAGCCGGTCCATCCGCGCGATGGTGGAAAGCCGGTGCGCGATGGCGATGACGGTCTTGCCCTGCATCAGCAGGTCCAGGCTTTCCTGGATCGCCGCTTCTGCTTCCGAATCGAGCGCGCTGGTGGCCTCGTCCAGCACCAGGATCGGCGCGTCCTTGAGCAGCACCCGGGCGATCGCGATGCGCTGGCGCTGGCCGCCGGATAGCTTGACGCCGCGCTCGCCCACGTAGGCGTCGTAGCCCTGCCGGCCTTCGCCGTCGGAGAGCGTCGGGATGAACTCGTCTGCGCGCGCCTTGCGCACCGCCTCGGCGATCTGCGACGCGCTCGCGTCCGGGCGGCCGTAGAGCAGGTTGTCGCGGATCGAGCGGTGCAGCAGCGAGGTGTCCTGGGTGACCACGCCGATCTGCGAGCGCAGGCTCTCCTGGGTGACGTGGGCGATGTCCTGCCCGTCGACGAGGATGCGCCCGCCCTCCAGGTCGTACAGCCGCAGCAGCACGTTCACCAGCGTGGACTTGCCCGCGCCGGAAGGACCGACCAGGCCGATCTTCTCGCCGGCGTGCACGACCAGGTCGAGTCCCGCGATCACGCCGCCGGCCTTGCCGTAGTGGAAATGGATGTCCTGGAAGCGCACGTCGCCGCGCGTGACGGCGAGCGGCGTGGCGCCGGGCGCGTCCTGCACCGTGCGCGGCTGCGCGATGGTTTCCATGCCGTCCTGCACCGTGCCGATGTTCTCGAAGATGCCGTTGACCACCCACATGATCCAGCCGGACATGTTGTTGATGCGGATCACCAGGCCGGTCGACAGCGCGATCGCACCGACCGTGACCTGGCCGCGGCTCCACAGCCACAGCGCCAGACCCGAGGTGCCGACGATCAGGAAGCCGTTGAGCGTGGTGATGGTGGCGTCCATCGCCGTGGTCTGGCGGGTCATCGCGCGCGTCTTGTCGACCTGCTCGTGCAGCGCGTCGGCCACGTAGGCTTCCTCGCGCCGCGTGTGCGCGAAGAGCTTGAGCGTGAGGATGTTGCTGTAGCCGTCGACGATGCGGCCCATCAGCTTCGAGCGCGCCTCGGAGGCCTTCCATGAACGCTGCCGCGTGCGCGGGATGAAGAACGCCAGCGTGGCGACGTAGAGCAGCAGCCACAGCACCAGCGGCGCGGCCAGCCAGGCGTCGGCCTGGGCGAACATCACGATGGCGCTGCCGGTGTAGATCGCCACGTACCAGATCGCATCGACGATCTGCACCGCCGATTCGCGCAGCGAGCTGCCGGTCTGCATGATGCGGTTGGCGATGCGTCCGGCGAAATCGTTCTGGAAGAACGCGAGGCTCTGGCGGATCACGTAGCGATGGTTCTGCCAGCGGATGCGCGCCGTCACGTTCGGCACGATCGCCTGGTTGACCAGCAGGTCGTGCATCGCGTTGAACAGCGGCCGCGCGACCAGCGCCACGAACGCCATCCAGGCCAGCTCGCGCCCATGCTGGCGGAAGAACGCCGCGCCCTCGGCGACCTTGGCCATGTCCACCAGCCGACCGATGAAGGCGAACAGCGACACCTCGATGACCGAGACGAAGAAGCCGACCACCAGCACAGCCACGAACATCGGCCACACCTGGCGCAGGTAGAACAGATAGAAGCGACCGACCGGCCGCGGCGGCATGGTGTCCACCGGTTCCTTGAACGGGTCGATCAGGGATTCGAACCAGCGGAAGAGCATGGGAGAGCATCGC
Organism: Frateuria sp. YIM B11624; assembly: GCF_049727805.1. Classification (NCBI taxonomy): domain Bacteria; kingdom Pseudomonadati; phylum Pseudomonadota; class Gammaproteobacteria; order Lysobacterales; family Rhodanobacteraceae; genus Frateuria; species Frateuria sp. YIM B11624. The sequence goes on along the minus strand of NZ_JBCNYA010000018.1, from coordinate 47,349 downwards.
CTTCGGGGAGCGGGCATTGTGGACCAGCCACCGGCACGGTTGCAGTGAATGGCCGTTCTCGCACGCATCCCCGCGAGCCCCGGCCCCTCACCCCAACCCTCTCCCCGGAGGGGAGAGGGAGCAGAGCGTCGCACGCCTGCAGGCATCGGTCTCGATACGTACAACTGCGCACCGCTCGCGCACGAGCCCACATGCCTCCCTTGCCTCAGCTCCCGAGCGCCCGCGATATAGCGGCGGCAGCTCCTCTAAGAGCAATAGAGGTACTCAGCAAGGCGTAAGGGCACCTAGCTTTTATCTCACCCTGGGCTGAGCAGGCCGTTTCTTTTGGTTACTTTTCTTTGGGCCAGCAAAGAAAAGTGACCCGAGCGCCGACAGGCGGTCGGAAGCCCGCCGCAGGCGAGCCCAGTCGCGTGGAGCCCACGTTAGAGCCGCCCAGAACTATCGACGAAGCCCAATCGCCCCAAGCACCGGAGCTCCAACAGGTGCCCCCGCCACAGAAAAGGAAAACCCCGCACGCGGCGGGGTTTTCTCGGTACTGCGGGGGAAGCGGTGACTTAGAAGTCCATGCCGCCCATGCCACCCATGCCGCCGGGTGCGCCGCCGTGGTTGTGCTCTTCCTTCTTCGGAAGCTCGGCGACGATCGCCTCGGTGGTGATCGCCAGGCCGGCGACCGAGGAGGCGTGCTGCAGCGCGGTACGGGTCACCTTGGTCGGGTCCAGGATGCCCATGCCGACCATGTCGCCGAACTCGCCGGTGGCCGCGTTGTAACCGAAGTTGCCCGAACCGTCCTTGACCTTGTTGAGGATCACGGAGGGCTCCTCGCCGGCATTGGCGACGATCGCGCGCAGCGGCGCTTCCAGCGCGCGGCGGGTGATGGCGATGCCGAGGTTCTGGTCCTCGTTGTCGCCCTTGATGCCTTCGACGGCCTTGAGCGCACGGATCAGGGCGACACCGCCGCCCGGCACCACGCCTTCCTCGACCGCCGCACGGGTCGCGTGCAGGGCGTCTTCGACGCGGGCCTTCTTCTCCTTCATCTCGACCTCGGTGGCGGCACCGACCTTGATGACGGCCACGCCGCCGGCCAGCTTGGCCACGCGCTCCTGCAGCTTCTCGCGGTCGTAGTCGGAGGAGGTCTCCTCGATCTGCGCCTTGATCTGGCTGATGCGCGACTGGATGCGCTCGGCTTCGCCGGCGCCGTCGATGATCGTGGTGTTTTCCTTGGTGATCACCACGCGCTTGGCGCGGCCCAGGTCGTTGATGGTGGCCTTCTCCAGCTGCAGGCCGACTTCCTCGGAGATCACCTGGCCGTTGGTCAGGATCGCGATGTCCTCGAGGATCGCCTTGCGGCGGTCACCGAAGCCCGGCGCCTTGACGGCGGCGACCTTGACGATGCCGCGGATGGTGTTGACCACCAGCGTGGCCAGCGCCTCGCCCTCGACTTCCTCGGCGACGATCAGCAGCGGCTTGCCGGCCTTGGCGACGCCTTCGAGGATCGGCAGCAGCTCGCGGACGTTGGAGATCTTCTTGTCGTGGATCAGGATGAACGGATCGTCCAGTTCGACCTGCTGCGACTGCTGGTTGTTGATGAAGTACGGCGACAGGTAGCCGCGGTCGAACTGCATGCCTTCGACGACGTCGAGCTCGTTCTCCAAGCCCGAGCCCTCCTCGACGGTGATCACGCCTTCCTTGCCGACCTTCTTCATCGCGGTGGCGATGATGTCGCCGATGTTGGAATCGGAGTTGGCCGAGATCGTGCCGACCTGCGCGATCGCCTTGTCGTCGGCGGTCGGGTTCGACAGCTTCTTGAGCTCGCCGACGGCCGCAACCACGGCCTTGTCGATGCCGCGCTTCAGATCCATCGGGTTCATGCCGGCGGCGACGGCCTTGAGGCCTTCCTGGATGAACGCCTGCGCCAGCACGGTGGCGGTGGTGGTGCCGTCACCGGCGACGTCGGAGGTCTTGGAGGCGGCTTCCTTGACGATCTGCGCGCCGAGGTTCTCGTACTTGTCGGCCAGCTCGATCTCCTTGGCGACGGACACGCCGTCCTTGGTGATCGTCGGGGCGCCGAAGCTCTTCTCGAGCACGACGTTGCGGCCCTTCGGGCCGAGGGTGACCTTGACCGCGTTGGCCAGGGTGTTCACGCCCTTGAGGATGCGCGAGCGGGCGTCTTCGCCGAAGCGGACTTCTTTGGCTGACATGAATTTTTTTCCTCGAAAAAAATTGAAATAGGTACGGAAAATTCCGCGGGATGCGTTCAGAAGGAGCCGGAGGCGACTGGCGTGCGCGCTTGTTTTCCGCGCTCAGCCAGTCTGTCGATCAACCCTCGATCACCGCCACGATGTCGTCTTCCTTCAGGAAGACCAGCTCTTCGCCGTCGATCTTGATTTCCTGGCCGGCGTACTTGCCGAACAGGACCACGTCGCCTTCCTTCAGGCTCATCGGGCGCACGTTGCCGTCTTCCAGGATGCGGCCGGTGCCGGCGGCGATGACCTTGCCGCGGGTCGGCTTCTCGGTGGCGCTGTCGGGGATGACGATGCCGCCGGCGGAGACGCGCTCCTCTTCCAGGCGCTTGACGATGACGCGATCGTGCAGCGGACGCAGTTTGCTCATGGACGGAACTCCACTAGTTCGGGTTGAAAGAAAGCGAGGATCACCGAGCTGCTGTTAGCACTCGGTGACGGTGAGTGCCAATTCTAGCGACGCGGCCGGCCCCTGCAAGAGGCTGGACCGCGAATGGCCTTGCAGGTGGGGTGGTGCCCGCGGCGTTTCAAGGCTTGGCCTGGCGCGAAGCGATCCGGCCAGCTTCGACGGCCGGGGCGCGGGAGGGGCTACCATGCCGCGCCATGCCCGAACCCGTCCTGCTCTGCTACTGCACCTGCCCCGATGCCGACAGCGCCCGGCGCATCGCCGAGGCGCTGGTCGCCGAGCGCCTGGCCGCCTGCGTGAACCAGTTGCCCGGCATCGCCTCGACCTATCGCTGGCAGGGCAAGGTGACCACCGATGCCGAGCACCTGCTGCTGATCAAGACCACCGCCGCCCGCTTCGAGGCCCTGCGCACGCGCCTGCTGGCGCTGCATCCGTACGACCTGCCCGAGCTCATCGCGGTGCCGGTCGAGCACGCGCATCCTCCCTACCTGGCCTGGGTCCGCGAGGCGACGGCCGAGGCGCCGCAAGACTGCTGACAGCCGTTGTCAGTGGCACTGCCGCAAACTCGCATCTCCCCCTTCCCGCCCGCCCCAAGATGAAGAAGATCGACTACGCTGTCCTGCTTTCGCTGGGCGCCCTGTGGGGCGGCTCGTTCCTGTTCATGCGCATGGGCGCCGGCGCCTTCGGTGCCTGGCCGCTGGCCGGGCTGCGCGCCATCGGCGCGGCGCTGTGCTTCCTGCCGCTGCTGCTCTCGCGGGCGCGGTTGGCCGAATGGCGGGCGCACTGGAAACCCATCGCCGTGGTCGGCCTGGTCAATTCGGCGCTGCCCTTCGCCCTGTTCACCTTCGCCACGCGCAGCCTGCCGGCCGGACTGGCCTCGATCATCGACGGACTGACGCCGATGTTCGCCGCCGTGGTCGGCTGGCTGTGGCTGGGCCAGCGGCTCGATGGCTGGCGCATCGTCGGACTGCTGGCCGGCTTCGCCGGGGTGGCCTGGCTGGCCGAGGGCAGCCTGGCGCTGGGGCCGGGTGCGGGCACGGCACTGCTCGCCGGCGTGGTCGCCACCATGCTTTACGGCTACGTGGTGCACTACACGCACCTGCGCCTGGCCAGCGTCAATCCGCTGGTGGTGACCGTCGGCAGCCACATGGTGGCGGCGCTGGTGCTGCTGCCGCCGACGGTACTGGCCTGGCCGGCGCAGTCGCCGCCGCTGCAGGCATGGCTGGCGGCGGCGGGGTTGGCCGTGCTGTGCACCGCGCTGGCCTACGTGCTGTTCTTCTGGGTGCTGGCCCGGGTCGGCGCCACGCGGATCATGGTGATCCCCTACCTGATCCCGGCCTTCGGCGTGCTGTGGGGCGCGCTGCTGCTGCACGAGCCGGTGACCGCCGGCATGCTCGGCGGCTGCGCGGCGATCCTGCTGGGCACAGCGCTCACTACCGGGCTGGTCGGCGCGTGGCGCGGGACGTCGCGCCTGGCCGCCGAAGAAGGCTGAGGCGCAACAACCGCCGTCACTTCGCTGGATCCTTCGGCCGATCGGATGACACCTCGGGCACGCTGAGCGGCGCACCAGGCGCGGCCACGAACACCACCAGCAGACGCGCCGGCTCGCGGTCGCTGGCATTGGCGCTGATCCGGTGATGCGCGCCCGGCGGCTCGAACCAGCTCTCGCCAGCGCGATAGACGCGCGGGCGCTGCCCCGCCAATGCGCTGCGCACGCGCCCTTCGAGCACGTAGACGAAGGCTGCGCCGGGATGCCGGTGCGCGCGGGAGGACTCGCCCGGCGCGTAGCGCACGGTGATCGCGGTCAGTTGCCGGCCCGGCGCATTCGCCAGCGGCGTATCCAGCAGGCGGTGCTCGCTGGCGCCGCCGGCGAATGTCGTCAGCGGCAAGCACAGCACCCACGCCCAGGCCAGCCGGCGCATCAATGCGCCTTGCCCGCGCCGAGCAACGGCCGCAGCGCGGCGGCGAGATCGGCCTGTCCGTCCAGCCGCCGCACGATGCGCCCCTGCGCGTCCGCCAGCAGCACGGTCGGCACGTGCATCACGCCGAAGCGGCGGAACAGCGCGCCGTCGGTATCCAGCGCCAGCGGTATCGCCACGGCGTGCTTGCGGCCCCAGGCCTCCACGTCGGCGCGCTCGGCCCACAGGCCCGAGGCGATGCCCAGCCAGCGCACGCCCGGCGCGGCGGACAGCGACGCCACCTGCTCGCGCATGCGCCGGCAGGCCGCCGCGACGGCGGGACGGCTGTCGGCCAGGTAGCTCTCACACCAGGGCGAAACGAACACCAGCACAGTCGGCTGCGCCGGTGCGCCGGCGCCGATCCGGAAGCGGCCGCCATCGAGCGTATCGATCGCCAGCGTCGGCAGGCGTTCGTCCGTGTCGCGATGGGTGGGCACTTCCGTCGACGGCGCGACCGGGGGCGCCGCATCGGCGTGCCGCGCGGCGACCAGCGCATGTTCCAGCGCATCGTTGACCTCGTGGCCGACGAAGGCGATGCGCCCGTCGCGGCCGATCACCACGTGCTGCGGCGTCACGCGCAGGCGGAACGCTTCGCCCAGCGTGCCGTCCGTGTCGAACACGATCGGCATCTTCAGGCCCATCTCGCGGCGGTACTTGCGCACCTGTTCCACGCTGTCCTCGAAACCGACGTCGACGGCGATCACTTCCAGGTCGGACCCGGCCTGTTCGAAGGTACGTTCGAAGTGCGGCATCTGCTCGCGGCAGGGCACGCACCAGGTGGCCCAGAACTTCAGGTAGACCGCCTTGCGGCCGTACAGCTTGCCCAGGTCGATGGTCTGGCCATCGATGGTCGTGAGCCGCAGCCGCGGCGCCGGCGTACCGACCAGGCTGCGGCCGGCGGCCACGGCACGCTGCTGGCCGGAATCGGCCCACGACGGGAGGGCAAGCATCCACAGGCAGAGCAGGAGCAGGCGGCGCATGGAAGGTTCCGATGGAGAGAGGCCTCCATGCTGGTCCGCGCCCTTGGAGCGGATAAGAGCCAATCGCCGGCAAAACAGGGGAACCACCGTTCCGGGGCTCGGGAATCAACCGAGCAACCGCGCGATCCGCCGCACCGCCTCGTCGATCGTAGCCTCTTCCACCCGCCCGAAGCCGAAGGCCAGACCGTTGGGCGCCGGTCGGCCCAACGCATAGCCCCCGAGCGCCTCCAGGTGAATGCCCTGCGCCGCCGCCTGCGCGACCAGCTCGCACGCGCGCACCCCGCGCGGCAGCCGCGCCGCCAGGTGCAGGCCGGCGCTGGAGGGCCAGACCTCCAGGCGGCCGCGGCCATGGCGATCGAGCGCCTCCAGCAGCCGCTCGCGCCGTTGCGCGTAGACGCGCCGCATGCGTCGCACGTGCCGCGCCAGATGCCCCTCGGCGATGAACGCGGCGAGCGTCTCCTGCGCAGCCGGATCGCCGTAGCCGTCCGCCAGCCGCCGGGCCCGGGCCAGCGCCGGGGCGAGCCACGCCGGTGCCACTGCGTAGCCCAGCCGCAGCGCCGGGAACAGGCACTTGGAAAAGGTGCCGACGTAGCAGACCGTGCCGGCGCGATCGAGCGTCTGCAGCGCGTCGAGCGGGCGTTCGCCGTAGCGGAACTCGCTGTCGTAGTCGTCCTCGATCACGGTGGCGCCGTGTGCCTGGGCGAAGGCCAGCAGCGCCGCGCGGCGCCGCGGCGACAGGGTGACGCCGAGCGGGAACTGGTGCGAGGGCGTCACGTAGATCACCCGCGCCTGCGCGGGCAGGCGCTCGACCACCAACCCCTCGGCGTCCACCGGCACGCCGACCAGTTTCGCCCCGGCCGCCGCGAAAGCCTCGCGCAGCGGCGGATAGCCTGGCTCCTCCACCGCGACCACCGTGCGACCCGGCGTCACCAGCACGCGCGCGAGCAGGTCGAACGCCTGCTGCGCGCCGCGGGTGACGATCACGTCGTCCGGGCCGCAGGCCACCGCGCGGGCGAACGCCACGTGATGAGCAATCGCCTCGCGCAGCGCCGGCTGTCCCTGCGGCGCGCCGTACACGGGCGCCGCGCGCGAGGCCGCGCGCCAGGCGCGCATCGACAAGCGCCGCCATACGTCGAAGGGAAACGGCCGCGCGTCCGGGCTGCCCAGGCGGAAGTCGCAGGGCACCGTGGCCGGCGTCGGCGGCGGCGGCGGAGCGATGCCGCGCCAGGGTGCCGCGAGCCGGCGGTCGGTGCCGTCGGCGGCGGGCGCCGATGGGCGCGGCGTACCCAGCGCCGCCACGAAATTGCCGGCGCCCTGGCGCGCCTCGAGGTAGCCCTCGCTGAGCAGCCGCTCGTAGGCGGCGACCACGGTGTTGCGCGAGAGCCCCAACGCGGTGGCCAGTTCGCGCGTGGCCGGCAGGCGCAGGCCGGCGGCGAGGCGCCCGTCCAGAATCGCCGCGCGCAGTTGCGCGTGCAGCGCGTGCAGGCGCTGGCGCGAGCCGCGCGGAGGCAGTTCCAGCGGGAACTCGAACGGATGCACGCGCCCTCCAGCCGGGAAAATTGGACCAAGAGACTTGCCTCATTGTGGATCTTTTGCAAGTCCAGCACGCCACCTAGCCTGAGCCCATTCCACGCGCCGGAGCTGCCGATGAAACGCCTCGACCTGGCCATGCTGTTGCTGCTCGGCGCGCTGTGGGGCGCCTCGTTCCTGTTCATGCGGATGGGCGCGGACGCCTTCGGCGGCATGGCGCTGGCGGGCCTGCGGGCGATCGGCGCCTCGCTGTGCTTCCTGCCACTGCTGGCCAGCGCCGGCCGTCGCGCCGAATTGCGCCGGCACGCCTGGCCGATCGCGGTGGTCGGCGTGAGCAACGGCGCGTTGCCCTACGTGCTCTTCTCGTTCGCGGCACGCAGCCTGCCGGCGGGCCTGTCGGCGATCTTCGACGCGCTCACGCCGCTGCTGGTGGCCGCCTCCGGCTGGCTGTGGCTGGGCCAGAAGCTCGACGGGATGCGCCTGGCCGGTCTGCTGGTCGGGTTGGCCGGCGTGCTGTGGCTGATCGGCGGCAGCGCCGGGAACACGCACGGCGGCGCGGGCAGCGGCTGGGCGATCGCGGCCTGCCTCGGCGCGGTGGCCTGCTATGCCTTCACCGCGCACTACAGCGAACGCCGGCTGCCGGCGGTGTCGTCGCTGACCGCCGCGGCCGGCGGGCAGTTCGTCTCCGCCCTGCTGCTGGCGCCCGCGACGCTCGCGTACTGGCCGGCGCGGCCGCCCGGCGCGGAGGCATGGGCCGCCATGGCCGGCCTGGCGGTGCTGTGCACGGCGGTGGCCTACGTGCTGTTCTTCCAACTGATCGCGCGCACCGGCGCGGCGCGCACGATGGTGGTGCTGTACCTGATCCCCGCCTTCGCGGTGCTGTGGGGCGCGCTGTTCCTCGGCGAACGGGTGACCCTGGCGATGGCCGGCGGTTGCATCGTGATCCTGTTCGGCGTGGCACTCACCACCGGCGTGCTGCGTCCACGGCCGACGACGCGGCCGGCATAAGGCCGCAGCCATCGGCGGCGCGGCGCAAGCCGCGCCATAATCCCTTCAACCCACCCAGGGTCCCCATGATGCGATCGATGTTTTCCGGCCGGCTGGCCGCCTTCGCCCTGCTTCTGCTGGGCCTGCTGTTCACGCTTCCCGCGACGGCGCAGGAGGACGATGGCCTGCTGCCCGTCACCGAGGCCTACAAGCTCAGCGCCGACGCCTCCACGCCGGGCGTGCTCAAGCTGCACTGGGAAATCGCGCCGGACTACTACCTCTACCGCGGCCGCATGAAGTTCAAGCCGGCCGACGGCGTGACGCTGGGCGAGCCGACCTTTCCCGACGGCGAGAAGCACCACGACGAGTACCTGGGCGACGTGGAGATCTACCACCACGCGATCGACGCCAGCGTGCCGTACACGGTGGCGCCGGGCACCACGCGGCTGCGCCTGGGCGTGCAGTTCCAGGGCTGCCACGAGGTCGATCCGAAGATCTGCTATCCGCCGCATACCGAGCAACTGGACCTGCCGCTGCCCGCGGCCGGCGCCGCGGCCGGGGGCGGATCGCTCGGCGCCGCGCTGCAGAGCCTGGGCGCCACCCACGGTTCCACCGGCGGCGATACCCCGCTCCCCGCCGAGCAGGCGTTCAGGCTCGAAGCGGTGGCGCAGGACCCTCAGCACCTGCTGCTGCGCTGGACGATGCCGCCCGGCTACTACCTGTACCGCGACCAGACCCGGCTGCAGTTGCGCGACGGCAAGGGCCTGGCGCTGGCGCCGCAGTGGCCGGCCGGCACGCGCAAGGACGATCCGCACTTCGGCGACGTCACCGTCTACTTCAACGAGCTGGACCTGCCGGTGACCGTCACGGGCGACGCGGGCGGACGCACGCGTCTGGTGCTGGAAGCCAGCTTCCAGGGCTGCCAGGACGGCGGCCTGTGCTATCCGATGATGACCCGCGTGCTGGACGTCGACCTCGGCGGCGCACCGGCGACCGGTACGCCCACGGCCACCGCCCCGGAAGCGCCGCCGACGTCCGCGACGCAGGGTCCGCTACAGACCAGCCTTTGGCTCGCCCTGCTGCTCGCCCTCGGCGGCGGTCTGGTGCTGAACCTGATGCCGTGCGTGCTGCCGGTGCTGTCGATCAAGGCGGTGGGCCTCCTGGAAAGCGGCGAGAGTCCGGCGCGCGCGCGCGCGCATGCGCTGGCCTACACGGCCGGCGTGCTGCTGAGCTTCGTGGCGCTGGGCCTGGGCATCCTCGCCTTGCGCTCGGCCGGCCACGCGCTGGGCTGGGGCACGCAGTTGCAGCAGCCGCTGCTGGTCGGCGTGCTGGCGCTGGTGATGCTCGCGGTGGGCCTGTCGATGTCCGGGCTGGTGCAGTTCGGCGCCTCGCTGGGCAACACCGGCGCCGGGCTGGCCACGCGCGGCGGCGCGGCCGGCGACTTCTTCACCGGCGTGCTGGCGGTGGTGGTGGCCAGCCCCTGCACGGCGCCGTTCATGGGCAGCGCGCTGGCCTATGCCTTCGCCGCGCCGGCCGTGCACGCACTGCTGGTATTCGTGGCGCTCGGCATCGGCCTGGCGCTGCCGTTCCTGCTGGTCGGTTTCGTGCCGGCCCTGGCGCGGCGGCTGCCGCGGCCGGGCCGCTGGATGGAAACGCTCAAGCAGTTCCTGGCCTTCCCGATGTACCTCACCGCCGCCTGGCTCGCCTGGGTGCTGGCCAACCAGCGCGGCGCCGACGCGGTGGGCCTGCTGCTGGTCGCTGGCGTGTTCCTGGCGCTGGCCCTGTGGTGGTTCGAGCGCAGCCGTGGCCGCGGCGGCCTGGTTCGCGCGCCGGTGCTGCTGGCGCTGCTGGCTACCGCGGCGCCGCTGTATGCCTTGTCGCAGTTGCCCCCGCCGATGCGTGCGGCGCAGGCCGGCGACGGCGTGGTCGCCTACAGCCCGGAAAAGCTGGCCGAGCTGCGCGCCGCCGGCACCCCGGTGTTCGTCGACATGACTGCCGACTGGTGCGTCACCTGCAAGGCCAACGAGCACACGGTGCTGGACACGGCGGCCTTCCGCGACCTGCTCCAGCGCACCGGCACGGTCTACATGAAGGGCGACTGGACCGACGTGAACCCGACCATCGCCGCCTTCCTCGAGCAGTACCACTCGCCCGGCGTGCCGCTCTACGTGGTGTTCCCGCACGGCGGCGGCGAGGGACGCAAGCTGCCCACCGTACTCACCTCGGGCCTAGTCGAACAGGCGTTGACCCAGGCGGCGCGCTGACATGATGACCCGCGCGAGCTGGCTGATCCTCGCCCTGGCGGTGCTTGCCGCCGTGGCGGGCGGCTGGCTGCAGCACGCCTCGCGCGTGCGGCGCGGTGCCGACCTGGTCGGCCAGCCGGCGCCGGCGATGCGCCTGCCCGACCTGGACGGGCGCGAGCATGCGCTGTCCGACTACGCGGGACGGCGCGTGCTGGTCAACTTCTGGGCCACCTGGTGCGGGCCGTGCCGGAAGGAGATGCCGGCGCTGGCCGCGGCACAGGCGCGGTTCGGCGGCGATCGTCCGGTGGTGGTGGGCATTGCCATGGATACGCCCGACAACGTGCGCGCCTACCTGAAGGCCTATCCGGTCAACTACCCGATCCTGATGGGCCGGCTGGACGACCCGGACAGTGCGCGGCAACTGGGCGACGGCGCCGGCGTGCTGCCCTACAGCGTGCTCCTCAATGCCGACGGCTCGGTGCTGGCCAGCCATGCGGGCGTGCTGGATGGGGCGACGCTGGAAGGCTGGCTTGGAGGCGGAGCGAGTCCTCCATAAGGATTGCTCCCCGCAAGGCCGCCCCCATCCGCCCTTCGGGCACCTTCCCCCGCAAGCGGGGGAAGGATCGGATGCTGCGAGGTGGGCCTTCCCCGCAAGCGGGGAAGGATCGGATGCTGCGAGGTGGGCCTTCCCGCAAGCGGGGGAAGGATCGGATGCTGCGAGGTGGGCCTTCCCGCAAGCGGGGGAAGGATCGGATGCTGCGAGGTGAGCCTTCCCCCGCCCGGCGGGGGAAGGTGCCGAAGGCGGATGGGGGCGCTCTTCGCCGACACCCCACCCATACGCCCACGCACGGTTTGTGCGCCAGTTCTCCGTCAAACATCGCCGAACTGCGCCGAAGTGGACAACATCGATCCGGGCGCGCACACTTCGCCCCCTCGCCGGGTCCGCCCGGCTGGCTGCAAGGTGTGGCGTGGCGAAACTGCTGGTCCTGCACGGGCCCAACCTCAACCTGCTGGGCTCGCGCGAGCCGGAGGTCTACGGGCGCGACACGCTCGCGGACATCGACGCGCGGCTGGCCGCGCAGGCGCAGGCGGCCGGGCACCAGTTGGCGAGCTTCCAGTCCAATGCCGAGCACGCCCTGGTCGAGCGCGTCCAGCAGGCGCGCGATGAGGCCATCGACTGGATCCTGATCAACCCGGCCGCCTTCACCCACACCAGCATCGCGCTGCGCGACGCGCTGGCGGCGGTGGCGATTCCGTTCATCGAGGTGCACCTGTCCAACGTGCACGCGCGCGAGCCGTTCCGCCGGCACTCCTACCTGTCCGACCTGGCGGTGGGCGTGGTGTGCGGCTTCGGCGCCGACAGCTACACGCTGGCGCTCCAGGCCGCCCTGCGGCGGCTGGCGCCGGCCTGACCCTTTTTCAGAACCGACCGGCCGCCGCGTGCGGCCCCGAACAAGAAGGCACTCCCATGGATCTGCGCAAGATCAAGAAGCTGATCGACCTGCTCGAGGAATCCAACCTCGCGGAACTGGAAATCAAGGAAGGCGAGGAAGTGGTGCGCCTGTCGCGCGTGCCCACCGGCGGCATGGCCGTCGCCGCGGCGCCGGTCGCGCTGCAGGCCGCCCCGCTCGCTCCCGTCGCGGCCCCGGCCGCCGCACCGGCCGCCGCCGAAGCCCCCGCCGCCACGCCCGGCCTGCCCGATGGCCACGTGGTCAAGGCGCCGATGGTCGGCACCTTCTACGCCTCCGCCACGCCGGGCGCGGCCGCCTTCGTCAAGGTCGGCCAGCAGGTCAAGGCCGGCGAGACGCTGGGCATCATCGAGGCGATGAAGATGTTCAACCAGATCGAGGCCGACGTCGCCGGCACCGTGCAGGCGATCCTGGTCGAGAACGGGCAGCCGGTCGAGTTCGACCAGCCGATGTTCGTGATTGCGTGATTAGTCCGGGAACAGGGAACAGGGAACGGGGAACGGGGAAAACCAGGAGCTGCGATATCGCGCTTTTGCTCTTCACCGTTCCCCGTTCCCCGTTCTCCGTTCCCGGCTCCTTGGAGCCCTTCCCATGCTAGAAAAAGTCGTCATTGCCAACCGCGGTGAGATCGCGCTGCGCGTGCTGCGCGCGTGCCACAGCCTTGGCATCAAGACGGTCGCGGTGCATTCCACCGCCGACCGCAACCTCAAGCACGTGGGCCTGGCCGACGAGGCGATCTGCATCGGCCCGGCGCCGTCGGTCGACAGCTACCTCAACATCCCGCGCATCATCGCGGCGGCGGAGATCACCGACGCCCAGGCGATCCATCCGGGCTACGGCTTCCTCTCCGAGCGCGCCGACTTCGCCGAGCAGGTCGAGCAGTCCGGCTTCATCTTCATCGGCCCGACCGCCGACGTGATCCGCCTGATGGGCGACAAGGTCGAGGCGATCAAGGCGATGAAGGCCGCCGGCGTGCCGTGCGTGCCGGGCTCCGGTGGCCCGCTGGGCGACAACACCGACGAAAACATCCGCATCGCCCGCGAGATCGGTTATCCGGTGATCATCAAGGCCGCCGGCGGTGGCGGCGGCCGCGGCATGCGCGTGGTGCGCACCGAGGCGCACCTGGCCAACGCGATCACCATGACCAAGCAGGAGGCCAAGGCGGCCTTCGGCAACGACATGGTGTACATGGAGAAATTCCTGGAGAACCCGCGCCACGTGGAGATCCAGGTGCTCGCCGACGGCCAGGGCAACGCGATCCACCTGGGCGAGCGCGACTGCTCGATGCAGCGCCGCCACCAGAAGGTGGTCGAGGAAGCCCCGGCGCCGGGCATCACGCCGGAACTGCGTGCGCAGATCGGCAAGGTCTGCGTGGAAGCCTGCCTGCGCATCGGTTACCGCGGCGCCGGCACGTTCGAGTTCCTGTTCGAAAACGGCCGCTTCTACTTCATCGAGATGAATACCCGCATCCAGGTCGAGCACCCGGTGACCGAGTTCATCACCGGCGTGGACCTGGTGCGCGAACAGTTGCTGATCGCCGGCGGCGAGAAGCTCTCGATCAAGCAGGAAGACGTGCAGATCCGCGGCCACGCCATCGAATGCCGTATCAACGCCGAGGACCCGGACACCTTCATGCCGAGCCCCGGCGTGGTGAAGCGTTTCGAGGCCCCGGGCGGCCCGGGCGTGCGCGTGGACACGCACCTGTACGACGGCTACCGCATTCCGCCCAACTACGATTCGATGATCGGCAAGCTGATCGTCTACGGCCCCGATCGCGAGACCGCGATCTGCCGCATGCGCCTGGCCCTGGCCGAGACGGTGATCGAGGGCGTCAAGTGCAACATCCCGCTGCAGCAGCGCATCATGGCCGACGCCGGCTTCCATCATGGCGGCCAGAACATCCACTACCTGGAAAAGCGCATGGCCGAGCAGAAGGAACAGAAGGCCAGCGGCGAGTAGTTGCCCGCCGCGCGCGTACCTGCGCAAGCCCGCTCGCGGCGATGCCGGCGCGAGCGGGTGGTTACGTTGAACCCATGACCGGACGCTATGCCCTGGCTTGAACTCGCCCTCACCCTCCGCGCCGAGCAGCAGCCGCGCGTGGAGGAAGCCCTCGACGACCTGGGCGCCCTTTCGATCACTCTGCGCGACGCCGATGCCGAGACGCCCGACGAACAGGCGATCTTCGAGCCGGGCGTGGGCGAGCTGCCGCTGTGGCCGACGATCACGCTCGACGCGCTGTTCGAAGCGGGCACCGACCGCCGCGGCCTGGTCGAAGCGCTGGGCGAGTTGCTGCCCTGGCTGGAACCGGACCAGCTCGCCTTCCGCGACGTCGCCGACGAGGACTGGGAACGCGCCTGGATGGACCAGTTCAAGCCGATGCCGTTCGGCCGGCGGCTGTGGATCTATCCATGGAACATCGAGCCGCCCGCCGGCGAGGACATCGTGGTCGTGCGGCTGGATCCCGGCCTGGCTTTCGGCAGCGGCACCCATCCGACCACGGCGCTGTGCCTGGAGTGGCTCGACGGGCTGGACCTGGCCGGCAGGCAGGTGACCGACTACGGCTGCGGCTCGGGCATCCTCGCCATCGCCGCGCTCAAGCTCGGCGCCGCACGTGCGATCGGCGTGGACAACGACCCGCAGGCGCTGACCGCCTCGAACGACAATGCCGCACGCAATGGCGTGGCCGACCGCCTCGCCGTGTTCCTGCCGGGTGAAGAGCCGGACTCGCCCGCCGACGTGTTCGTCGCCAACATCCTGGCCGGTCCGCTCGGCGAGCTGGCATCCACTTTCGCCGCCGCCTGCAAGCGTGGCGCGCCGTTCGCTATCTCGGGCATCCTGGCCGGCCAGCAGGACGAGCTGCTGGCGCGCTACGGCGAATGGTTCGACGACCTGCGCGTGGACACGCGCGAGGACTGGGTGCGCATCAGCGGCTACCGTCGCTGAGTCTTCCCTGCGGAAGCGTGCTTGGGCGCGACCGCGATGCACGGCCGCCGCGGCCCGATCACCCACGACAACGTGCACTCGCGCACATGCGCCGGCCCGACAAAACGCCGGCTTACGCTTTACTCTTGCGTGCATGTACACCCAGTGCCCCGACTGCCGCACGGTCTTCTCGCTCGACGCGAGCGTGCTGGCGCATGCGCGCGGGGCAGTGATCTGCGGTAATTGCGAGACCCTGTTCGACGCGCTGGACACACTGGCCGAACAGTTGCCGCCGGAACCGTTCCGGTTGCTGCCGGGGCACGCCCGCTCGGAGGAGGCGCCCAAGCTCGAACTGGCGGTCTACCGACCGCGCGAGGACGTGCCGGTCGCCGAACCGGTGCCCGCGGCCCCGGCCTTCACCCCGCGCTTCGTGCACGAGCGCCGCGCGCCGCGCCGGCGCCCGCGGCGCTGGCCCTGGGTCGCCACCTGCACGCTGCTGACCCTGCTGCTGGCGGCGCAGGTGGCCTGGGCCAAGCGCGACATGCTGGTCGCCGACCCGGCGATCGGCGCCTGGCTGCGCCAGGCCTGCGCCTCGCTCGGCTGCCGCCTGCCGCTGGTGCGCGACGTGCATCGGTTGCACCTGGTCGCGCGCGACGTGCAGGCGCACCCGAGCGTGCCGGGCGCGTTGATGATCAGCGCCACCGTGCGCAACGACGCGCCGTTCGCGCAGCCCTACCCGGTGGTCTCGCTGACCCTGTCCGATGCCGACGGCCATCGCGTGGCGATGCGCCGCCTGCATCCTTCCGAATACCTCGACGACGACGCCGCCTTGCGCGCCGGCCTGGCGCCGGGCGCCAGCGCCGCCCTGCTGATCGAGGTGGCCGATCCGGGCAACCGCGCGGTGGCGTTCGAGTTCGGTTTCGAGTGAAACCAACGCGCAAGCACTTAATTTTGTCGGCGCGCAACGGTACACTCGACCCTTCGCGCATGCACTTCGTTGCATGCCAAGCGCGCCACGCCGGCGCAGATTCGCCATAACCATTGCAGCGGCCCACGCAGCCGCCTGCGTCGCTCGTGAGGTAGTGCCTGTGAACGCCGTCCGATTGCCTGTCACCGAGGCCGTCAGGGAGCCCCAGTCGTCGCAGAGCGCGCTGGGCGAGTGCGTCAGCCGTACCGTGCGCCGCTACCTGGCGGACATCGGCGATACCGAATGCGCCGAGGGCCTGCACGCGCTGGTGATCCGCGAGGTCGAAGGCCCGTTGCTGCGCGAAGTGCTGGCCTTCCACGATGGCAACCAGAGCCGCGCCGCCGCCGTGCTCGGCATCAACCGCGCCACGCTGCGCAAGAAGCTGGCCGCGCACGGCCTGCTGTAGCCGCGGCGCCCGTTCCTCCCCGCCAGCAAGCGCGGACCACGCCGGCGGTTCCGCCCGCCACCGGACTTTGGACGTCTGGCCGTCCAAACAAGCGTGCTTCGCACTCGGGTTATAATTGCCGGCTTCCCCCATCCTGGAAGCCGCCATGCCTGTCGTCACCCCGATCCGCCGCGCCCTGCTCAGCGTCTCCGACAAGACCGGGCTGATCGATCTCGGCCGGCGCCTCGCCGCCGCCGGCGTGCAGTTGCTCTCCACCGGCGGCAGCGCCAAGGCGCTGCGCGATGCCGGCATCGCGGTGACCGACGTCAGCGAACTCACCGGCTTCCCGGAAATCATGGACGGCCGCGTCAAGACGCTGCACCCGAAGGTGCACGGCGGCCTGCTCGGCCGGCGCGGCACCGACGATGCAGTGATGGCCGAGCTCGGCATCCAGCCGATCGACCTGCTGGTGCTCAACCTGTACCCGTTCGAGCAGACCGTCGCCAAACCCGATTGCACGCTGGAGCAGGCGATCGAGAACATCGACATCGGCGGACCGGCGATGCTGCGTTCTGCGGCGAAGAACTGGGCGGACGTGGCGGTGCTCACCGCACCGGACCAGTATGAAGACGCGCTCGCCGAGATCGAGCGCGACGGCGGCCTCTCGCGCGCCACCCGCTTCAGGCTCGCGGTGGCCGCGTTCAACCGCGTGTCCGACTACGACGGCGCGATCAGCGACTACCTCTCCTCCCTCAAGCTCAACGAGGCGCACGACGCCATCGCCGGCCACGAGACCTTCGGCGGCCAGGCCAACGGCCGCTTCGTCAAGCTGATGGACCTGCGCTACGGCGAGAACCCGCACCAGCAGGCCGCGTTCTACCGCGACCTGTACCCGGCGCCGGGCACGCTGGCTTGCTTCCGCCAGCTGCAGGGCAAGGAGCTTTCGTTCAACAACATCGCCGACGCCGACGCGGCATGGGAGTGCGTGCGCAGCTTCGTCAAGCCGGCCTGCGTGATCGTCAAGCACGCCAATCCCTGCGGCGTCGCGGTGAGCCTGGACGGGACGGCCAAGGCCTACGACCTGGCCTTCCAGACCGATCCCACCTCGGCCTTCGGCGGCATCATCGCGTTCAACCGCGAAGTGGACGGCGCCACCGCGCGCGCCATCGTCGAGCGGCAGTTCGTCGAGGTGGTGCTGGCGCCCGGCTACGCCGACGACGCGCTGAAGGCATTCGCGAAGAAGGGCAACGTGCGCGTGCTGGAAATCCCGCCGCCGGCGGACGGTGACCTGCGCGCCCCGCACCCGGGCATGAACGTCAAGCGCGTGGGCTCGGGCCTGCTGATCCAAACCGCCGACACCGGCATGATCGGCGCCGCCGACCTCAAGGTCGTCACCAAGCGTGCGCCCACGCCCGAGCAGATCGACGATCTGATCTTCGCCTGGAAGGTGGCCAAGTTCGTCAAGTCCAACGCGATCGTCTACGCGAAGCACCGCCAGACCATCGGCATCGGCGCCGGCCAGATGAGCCGCGTCTACAGCGCGAAGATCGCCGGCATCAAGGCCGCCGACGAGAAGCTCGAAGTGCGCGGCTCGGTGATGGCGAGCGATGCGTTCTTCCCGTTCCGCGACGGCATCGACGCCGCCGCCGAAGCCGGCATCGCCGCGGTGATCCAGCCGGGCGGCTCGATGCGCGACGCCGAAGTGATCGCTGCCGCCGACGAGCACGACATGGCGATGGTGTTCACCGGCATGCGCCACTTCCGCCACTGAGCTGGAGACCCGTTTCCCCGGGAGAGGAATCGGGATTCGCGCGCGGCTGAAGCCACGCGGCGGGTACGAGCCTTCAGCCGTACCCGCTCGCGAGTCGCGAACGCTACACGAAGCGCTCGAGCAGATGCCGCCATTCGGCCTCGAGCGATTCCTCGCAGAACGGCAGCCCGGCGCGGCGGTACCAGTAGCCGGCATTGTCCAGGTCGCCTTCGAGACGATGCACGTGCGCGTGGATAGCGGCGGCCCCGGCATCGTCCAGCAACTGCACCAGGTGGTGCGCGCGTTCGGGCTCGCCGTGGCGCAACCACCACAACGCCTGCAGGTGGTCGGACAGCCCGTCCGGTGGACGGCTGTCGGCGAGCGACGCTTCGAATGGGGCACGTCGGTCCATGGCCCCGATTGTGCGCCCTCACGGCGCCTTGTGGTGTCGATTGCGAGGCTTGGCGGGTCACGCGGAGCCCGAGCCATGACCTACGAGCTTTACTACTGGACCGGCATCCAGGGGCGCGGCGAATTCGTCCGCCTTGCGCTGGAGGATGCCGGCGCCGATTACGTGGACGTCGCGCGCCATCGCGGCGACGCGGTGATGGATCCCTTCCTCGCCGGCGACGCCACCGAGGACGCGCTGCCGTTCGCCCCGCCGATCCTGCGCGCCGGCCACCTGCTGATCGCGCAGACCGCCGCCATCCTGGCCTACCTGGGCCAGCACCTGCGGCTGGTGCCCGAAGGCGAGGCTCGGCGCGTCTATGCCAGCCAGCTGCAGCTGACCATCGCCGACCTGGTCGCCGAAGTGCACGACAGCCACCACCCGGTCGCCGCCAGCCTGTACTACGAGGACCAGCGGCGGGAAGCGAAGCGCCGGGCGGAGGACCTGCGCAAGCACCGCCTGCCCAAATACCTCAGGTACTTCGAGCAGGTGCTGGCGCGTTCGGACGGCCGCCATGCGCTGGGCGAGCACTCCTACGTGGATCTCTCGCTGTTCCAGCTGATGGCCGGCCTGGACTACGCCTTCCCCAACGCCATGCGCAGCTTGCGCAAGGGCGTGCCGCGGCTGTGTGCACTGGCCGACGAAGTCGCCCGCCGCCCGCGCATCGCCGCCTACCTCGATTCGCCGCGCCGTCTGCCGTTCAACGAGAACGGCATCTTCCGCCACTACCCGGAACTGGACGATCCCGCCTGAGGGCGCGTCGGCCCGCCGCCCTCAGGACAAGGCGATGACCACTGCACCGGCGACGATCAGGCCGCCGCCCAGCAGCAGCGGCAGGCTCGGCTTCTCGCCGAGGAACACCAGCCCGAGCACGATCACGATCGCCACGCTGAGCTTGTCGATCGGCGCTACCTTGCTGACGGGCCCGAGCTGCAGCGCGCGGTAGTAGCACAGCCAGGACAGGCCGGTGGCGATGCCTGACAGCACCAGGAACACCCAGCTGTGCCAGGGCAGGCCGGCGGGCCGCGCCCATTCACCGCGCAGGCTGAGGATGCCCGCGGTGACCACGAGGATCACCAGCGTGCGGATGAAGGTGGCCAGGTTGGAGTTGATCCCGGCCACGCCGAGCTTGCCGAACAGCGCGGTGAGCGCGGCAAAGAACGCCGAGCCCAGCGCGAACAGCAGCCAGCTCTGGCGCAGGTCCATGGCGCGCGCTCAGTCGCCGGAAGTGGATGCCGGCGCGGGCTTGGACTTGCCCCACTCCAGGATCTTGTACATCACCGGCCGCGCGGGCTTCTGGCCGTGTTCGTCCACCAGCCGGCCGCTCGGATCGACCATGTAGGTCTGCGCGATGCCGCTCGGCGGCGTCACCACCACCATGTAGAGCTGGCCGTTGCGGCGGTACTCCTGCACGGTGTTCTCGCCTTGCTGGTGCACGCTGACCTCGGGCATCGGCTCGCCCGAGCGGATCGGCTCGGGCTTGCGCGGTTGCAGCGAGCTGCCTTCCTGCGCCGGCGCCGACGCCGCGGCGGGGGCCTGGGCCGGAGCGGCTTGCGGCGCCGCCTTGACGCCCGGATCGTTCATGCCCGGCGGCGGCGGCACGTTCGCCGGCGACCTGGATTGCGCGAAGGCAGGCGCTGCAAGGAGGGCGGGCACGAGGACGAACGCGGCAGAAAGCTTCATGGCGGGCTCCGGCGGTTTGGCCTGCGAGCATAGCAGCGGCCCCGGCGCCGCCCGGTGAACCGCGACCTCATGGCACGCATGCGAGAATGCCCGGATGGCACAGCTCATCCTGATCGACGGCTCCTCCTACCTCTACCGCGCCTTCCATGCGCTGCCGCCGCTGACCAACGCGCGCGGCGAGCCCACCGGCGCGCTGTTCGGCGTGGTCAACATGCTGCGCGCGACGCTGAAGGCGCAGCCGGACTACCTGGCCTTCGTCTGCGACGCCCCCGGGCGCACCTTCCGCGACGACATCTACACCGAATACAAGGCCAACCGCCCGCCGATGCCCGACGACCTGCGCGCGCAGGTCGAGCCGATGATGGCGATCGTCGGCGCGCTGGGCTTCCCGATCCTGTGCATTCCCGGCGTGGAAGCGGACGACGTGATCGGCACGCTGGCCCGCGCCGCCGCGGTGCAGGGCATCGACGTGACGATCTCCACCGGCGACAAGGACCTGGCCCAGCTGGTCGATCCGCGCGTGACGCTGGTCAACACCATGACCAACACCACGCTGGACATCGCCGGCGTCACCGAGAAGTTCGGCGTGCCGCCGGAGCGCATCGTCGATTTCCTCTCGCTCACCGGCGACAGCATCGACAACGTGCCGGGCGTGACCAAGTGCGGCCCGAAAACGGCGGCCAAATGGCTGGCCGAATACGGCTCGCTGGATGGCGTGATCGCCAACGCGGACAAGGTCGGCGGCAAGATCGGCGAATACCTGCGCGAGGCGCTGCCGAAGCTGCCGCTCTCGCGCGAGCTGGTGACCATCCGCACCGACGTGGCACTGGAGCAGGGCCCGACCGACCTCAGCCTGCGCGAGCGCGACACCGCCGCGCTGCGCGAGCTGTTCACCCGCTACGAGTTCAAGGCGGCGCTGAAGGAGCTGGACGCCGAGACCCTGGGCGAGCCCGGCCCGGCGCCCGTCGCCGCCGTCGCCCCCGCGCCGGTCACCCCCGCGCCGGCCGCCGCGCGGCCGGGCGAGTACGAGCTGGTCACCACGCCCGAGCGCTTCGAGCACTGGCTGGCGCAGCTGCGCAAGGCGCCGCTGATCGCCTTCGACACCGAGACCAGCGACATCGACGCCATGCGCGCCGAGCTGATCGGCCTGTCCTTCGCGGTCGAGTCCGGCAGGGCCTGCTACATCCCGGTCGCGCACGACTATCCCGGCGCGCCGTGGCAACTGGACCGCGACCAGGTGCTGCACGCGCTCAAGCCGGTGTTCGAGGATCCGACGATCCCCAAGCTCGGCCAGCACGCCAAGTACGACATCAACGTGCTCTCGCACTACGGCATCGGCGTGCAGGGCCTCAAGCACGATTCGATGCTCGCCTCGTACGTGTGGAACGCCACCGCCACGCGCCACGACATGGATTCGCTGGCCAGCCGCTACCTCAACTACCAGACCATCAAGTACGAAGAGGTCGCCGGCAAGGGTGCCAGGCAGATCCCGTTCTCGCAGGTGGACCTGGACACCGCCTGCCGCTATGCCGCCGAGGACGCCGACATCACCTTGCGCCTGCACGAGGCGCTCCAGCCGATGCTCGCAGGCGTGCCGGCGCTCAGGCGCGTGTACGAGGAGATCGAGGTGCCGCTGGTGCCGATCCTGGCCGGCATGGAGCGCAAGGGCGTGCTGATCGACGTCGACGAGCTGCGCCGGCAGAGCCAGGAGCTGGGCAAGCGCATGCTGGAAGTGCAGCAGCAGGCCTATGCGCACGCCGGGCGCGATTTCAGCCTGGACTCGCCCAAGCAGTTGCAGTCGATCCTGTTCGACGAGCTGGGCCTGCGCGCCAAGCTGAAGACGCCCAAGGGCCAGCCCTCGACCAACGAGGAGGCGCTGGAGGCGATTGCCGACGACCACGCGCTGCCGCGGCTGATCCTCGACTACCGGGGCCTGGCCAAGCTGCGTTCCACCTACACCGATAAATTGGCCTCGATGGTCAACCCGCGCACCGGCCGCGTGCACACCTGCTACCACCAGGCGTCGGTGGCGACCGGGCGCATCTCCTCGTCGGACCCGAACCTGCAGAACATCCCGGTGCGCACCGACGAGGGCCGGCGCATCCGTGCCGCCTTCGTGGCGCCGCCCGGCTGGGTGGTGATGGCGGCCGACTACTCGCAGATCGAGCTGCGCATCATGGCGCACCTGTCCGGCGACGAGGCGCTGCTGCGCGCGTTCAGGAGCGGCGGCGACGTGCATCGCGCCACCGCCGCCGAAGTGTTCGGCGTGGCGCCCGAGGACATCACGCTCAACCAGCGCCGCGCGGCCAAGGCGATCAACTTCGGCCTGATGTACGGCATGAGCGCGTTCGGCCTGGCGCGGCAGCTCGGCATCGACCGCGGCGAGGCCAGCGACTACATGGCGCGCTACTTCTCGCGTTTCGCCGGCGTGCGCGCCTTCATGGACGCCACCCGCGAACAGGCGCACCGCGACGGCTACGTCGAGACCATCTTCGGCCGGCGGCTGTACCTGGAAAACCTCAAGGCGCGCAACCAGGCGCTGCGCGCCGGCGCCGAGCGCGCAGCGGTCAACGCGCCGATGCAGGGCAGCGCGGCGGACATCATCAAGCGCGCGATGATCGCGATGGGCGCCTACCTCTGCGAGCGCACCGACGCGCACATGCTGATGCAAGTGCACGACGAACTGGTGTTCGAGGTGCAGGAAGACGCCGTGGAGTCCATGCGCCAGGCGGTGACCGAGCGGATGTCGGGCGCCGCCGAGCTGGCCGTGCCGCTGGTGGTGGACGTGGGCGTCGGGGCGAACTGGGAGCAGGCGCACTAGCGCTCACCTGAGCCCTCTTCCCCGCTACCCATCAAGGATGGGGGAGAGGGTTGGGTGAGGGGCTGGGCTCGCGAAAGAGTTAAAAGGACGTCTGGCCCAGATTCGCTTCCCCGCGAGTCCCACCCCTCACCCCAGCCCTTTCCCCGGAGGGGAGAGGGAGCAAGATCGTGCGCATGAACGGATCCTGACCTGTTCCGGCCACCGCGAACGCTTCCCTTGAAACTTTCCCATCCCGGACGCATCCAAGGTTCCGGATGCACGCAACGGCATCCTCGGCCCGTCCACCTCCCTGAGCGGGCCACCTGGATGCGAACCTCTCCCCTGGGCTTCGCATCCACCCCCGGCCCCGAAGGTTCCCCCTAGCCTTCGGGGCTTTTTTTCGCCCGTTCACGGCCGTGCTCGCTATGATCGGGCGCACACCAACCGAGGAGGCGGCTCATGCGTGCAGGACTCATCATCGTCGGCATCATCCTGCTGGTCGCAGGCATCTGGGTGACCCTAGGCAACGGCAGCTACAAGCAGACCGATACCGTGGCACAGCTTGGGCCCGCCAAGATCGAGGCCACGCACGACAAGGCCGTGCCGCAATGGATCGGCATCGCCGGCATCGTGGTCGGCGGCCTGCTGACCATCGGCGGCTTCGTCAAGAAAGGCTGATCTCCAACCGCGCCGCGTTCGCGCGGCGCGGTCGACATGCACCGGTACAATCGGTGGATGGATGTTTCGTACCTGATCGACTCGCTCAACGACGCGCAGCGCGAAGCCGTCTGCGCCCCGCCCGGCCACTACCTGGTGCTGGCCGGCGCCGGTTCCGGCAAGACCCGCGTACTGACCCACCGCATCGGCTGGCTGACCCAGGTCGAGCGCGTGCCGCCATGGGCGATCCTGGCGGTCACCTTCACCAACAAGGCCGCCGGCGAGATGCGCGCGCGGCTGGACCAGTTGATCCCCGGCGGCACCACCGGCCTCACCGTCGGCACCTTCCACGGCATCGCCCACCGCCTGCTGCGCCGGCACTGGCGCGAAGCCGGGCTGCCGGAAGGCTTCCAGATCCTCGATGCCGACGACCAGCAGCGGCTGGTCAAGCGCGTGGTGGCCGGGCTCGGCCTGGACGAGGCACGCTTCCCGCCGCGCCAGGCGACCTGGCAGATCAACGGCTGGAAGGACGAGGGCAAGCGCCCGGACGCCATCGAGCACGGCAACCACCCGGTCACCCGCACGCTGGTGCAGATCTACAGCGCCTATGAGGACGCCTGCCGCCGCGCCGGCCTGGTCGACTTCGCCGAACTGCTGCTGCGCGCGCACGAGCTGTGGCTGAAGAACCCGGCCGTGCTGGAGCATTACCAGCAGCGCTGGCGCCACCTGCTGATCGACGAGTTCCAGGACACCAACGCACTGCAGTACGCATGGATCCGCGTGCTCGCCGGGAACGTCGGGAAAGTCTTCGCCGTGGGCGACGACGACCAGTCGATCTACGGCTGGCGCGGCGCCAAGGTGGAGAACATGCAGCAGTTCCTGCGCGATTTCCCCGGCGCGCGCACGATCAAGCTGGAGCAGAACTACCGCTCCACCGCCACCATCCTGAAAGCCGCCAACAGCGTGATCGCGCGCAACGGCGGCCGCCTGGGCAAGCAGCTCTGGACCGCCGGCGAGGCGGGCGAGCGCATCGCGCTGTACGCCGCGTACAACGAGCAGGACGAGGCGCGCTTCGTGATCGAGCGTATCCGCGAATACGTCAACGAGCACGGCAGCGCGAAGGACTGCGCGATCCTCTACCGCTCCAACGCGCAGTCGCGCAACTTCGAGGAACAGCTCAGCCAGCGCAACATCAAGTACCGCGTCTACGGCGGCCTGCGCTTCTTCGAGCGCGCCGAGATCAAGGACGCGCTGGCCTACCTGCGGCTGACCGCCAACCGCCACGACGATGCCGCCTTCGAGCGTGCGGTGAACACGCCGCCGCGCGGCATCGGCGACCGCACGCTGGATGTGCTGCGCCGGCGCGCGCGGGCGGAGGGCAGCTCGATGTGGGAGGCGGCGCTGGGCGAGCTGACCGATGGGCGGGAGCTGGCTGGTCGCGCCAAGAACGCGGTGAAGGCGTTCCTTGCGTTGATCGACCAGATGGCGCGTGATTTTGCTCCCTCTCCCCTCCGGGGAGAGGGCTGGGGTGAGGGGCCGCCCGAAGCGGAAACTTCAGGCCAACCCAGCCCCTCACCCAACCCTCTCCCCCATCCTTATTCTCATTCGGGGGAGAGGGCTCAGAATCACGAGAGCCTCACCCTCGCCGAACAGGTCGACCACGCCATCACCCACACCGGCCTGCGCGACCACTACGAGAAGCACAGCCGTGGCAACGGCGAAGCGCGCGTGGAAAACCTCGACGAACTGGTCAACGTCGCCAGCCGCTTCGCCATGACGCCGGAAGACCTCGAGGCGGGCCTCACCGAACTCTCCGCCTTCCTGTCGCACGCCGCGCTCGAGGCGGGCGAGGGCCAGGGCGAAGCCTGGGACGACTGCGTGCAACTGATGACACTGCACTCGGCCAAGGGCCTGGAGTTCCCGCTGGTGTTCCTGGTCGGCATGGAGGAAGGCCTGTTCCCCAGCCAGCGCTCGACCGAGGACGAGAGCCGGCTGGAGGAGGAACGCCGGCTGGCCTACGTGGGCATCACCCGCGCGCGCGAGCGGCTGGTGGTGACCCATGCCGAGTCGCGCCGCATGCACGGCACCGAGATGCTCGCCCGCCCCTCGCGCTTCCTTGCCGAGATGCCCGCCGAGCTGATCGACGAGGTGCGCCCGCGCGTGCAGCTCAGCCGTCCGCTCTACGCCGGCCGCTACGCCGACACCTCCACGCTGGAGGAAAGCCTGCCGGTGAAGCTCGGCCAGCGCGTCAGCCACCCGAGCTTCGGCGAAGGCGTGGTGGTGAGCGCCGAGGGCAGCGGCGCGCACACGCGGCTGCAGGTGAACTTCGCCGGCGCGGGCAGCAAGTGGCTGGTGGCCGCCTACGCCAACCTCACGCCGCTGTAGCCGCCTGCGCAGGAGCCGTCAGCGCGTCGCCAGGGCGAGGCGCTGCAGCCGCGCGACGGCCGCGGCCGCATCGACCTGCAACCCGTCGGCGGTGCGCTTGCTGCTTGCCAGCAGCAGTCGCCGCACCGCGTCCGCACTCAGTCGCGGATCGAGCGTGAGCAGCAACGCGACGATGCCGCTCACGTGGGCGGCGGCCATCGAGGAACCGGAGCTGAAGTCGTAGCCCCCGCCCGGTTCGGTACTGAGAATGTCGTGCCCGGGCGCGCTCAGCACGCCCGCTGGCGCCGGCGTGCCCGCGGTGACGCGGACCACCAGCACGCCCGGCCGGTTGTCTGGGAACCCGCCCAGGCCGCCGCCGGGCGGCATCGCGGCGACCACGATGCGGCCCTGCTCCAGCAACTGCCCGAGCAGTTGCCCCAGCAGCGGATCAGCCGGCCCGCCCAGGCTCAGGTTGACGATGCGCGCGTCGGTGTCGAGGATCGCCGCCAGCGCCTTGGCCAGGGTGAAAGAGTTGCAGCGCGCGCCGCGTGCGTCGGCGCCGGGATACCAGCAGGCCTTGTACACGCTGATCGCCGCGTCGGGCGCGATGCCCACGATGCCCTGATGATTGTTCCCGGTGGCGGCGATGATGCCGGCCACCTCGGTGCCGTGGCGATCGTTGTTGAAGGCCTGCGCGTCATCGTCGACCAGGTTCTGCGTCGCGCGGATGTGTCCCTCCAGTTCCGGGTGAGCCAGGTCGGCGCCGGTGTCGACCACCGCGACCCCGGCGCCTTTCCCCTGGCTGACGCTGTGCGCGAGTGCCGCGTCGGTCTCGACGAAGCCGCGCTGCAGTTCTGCGTAGGGATCGTTGTAGCGCTGCGCGCGCGGCTGTTGGTCTGCATAGGTGGCGTAATCGTGCAGCGGCTCGGCCAGGGCCACGCGCGCGTCCTTGCCCAGCGCCTGCAGCATCGCCTCGCGGCTGGTGCCCGGCGCCGGCCGCAACACGATGCAGTAGAGCTTGAGTGACTTGATCGGCCAGCCAGCCACCTCGCTCCAGCCGTAATGCTGCTGCAGCTCGTCGAGCGTGGCGGCGGCGCGCCGGCCGGCACCGTAATGCGCCGGCGCCGCGTAGCCGAGCAGGCTGGAGCCGGCATGCATGGCCGGCGGTTCGATCGGGTTGGCCACCGCCAGCACGATGTCGCGCGCGCTGTCCATCGACGCCACGTCGGCCTGGACCGCCGCCGGCTGGCGCGTGGCCGGCCGCACCGGCGCGCACGCGGCCAGGCCGAGCGCAAGCACGATCAACAGCAGCGTGGCCGGCTTCATGGCGCCTCGCGTCATGGACGCGCGTCGACGGGCTCGGCCAGGCGGATGCCCTGCGTCGCGCGCAGGCGCTTGACGGTGTCCTGCGCCGAGCCGCGCGTGGCGACCACGGTGTAGGCGCCCACGTCGTTGGGTCCGTCGACCACCTGCAGGCCCAGGCCGCGCAGCAGCGCGTCCCAGTCGGCCAGTTTCATGCCGGCGTCCGGCACCACGTGGATGGCGCCGCGCACGGCCGGCGCCGTGTCCTGGCTCAACGTGCGATAGGCCGGCGCCGGGTTCTCCCACCACAGCTTGGCGCCGAGGATGCCGATGCCGAGCGCCTGCACCAGCACCGCGGCCGCCAGCGCCCGGCTCAGCCATGGGCTGGTCCGCACGGACTGCGGCGGCTCGGCCGGTTCGGGCTGGTCCAGCCGCGCCATCAGCCGGTCCAGGCCGGCGTTCGGATCGAGCCCGACATCCGCCGGCAGCGACAGCGCCAGCCGCAGCCGGCTCTGCTGTTCGAACTCGGCGCGGCAAGCCTCGCACTGCGCCAGGTGCTGCGTCAGCCACTCGTTGTCTTGCGGCGCCGCGGTGCCCTGCAGGACCCAGGGCATGGCCTCCCAGGCACGGGCGCACCTGTTCGGAAAGGTCATGGCACGTTCTCTTGATGCGGAATGGATTCGCCCGCCAGCGCCGGCAGCACGTTGCGCAGCTTCACGCGCGCATAGAACAGCCGTGCCTTCACCGTGCCCACCGGGCATTGCATGATCACCGCGACGTCATCGAGGCTGTGGCCCACGCCATAGACCAGTTCGACCACCACGCGCTGGTCGACCGACAGCCGCTCCAGGCCCTTGGCGAGCCAGTCGCGCAGTTCGCGATCCTCGCCCGGGTCGTGCGCCGAGGCGCGCTCGTCGCGTACCGGGTCGTCTTCGATCGGTTCGTCGCCATGCTGGCGCAGGGCCTTCAGTCCGCAACGGTAGGCGATGCCCATGATCCAGGTCGACACCCGCGAATCGCCGCGGAAGCCGGCGGCCTTCTGCCAGGCGATCCAGAAGCAGTCGTTGATGACTTCCTCGATGACGTCCGGGCGGCGGGTCAGGCGCGAGAGAAAGCGGCACAGCCGGCCGTGGTAGCTGCGATAGAGCACCGCCAGCGCGCCGCGATCGCCCGCGGCCATGCGCTGGAGCAGCATGCGGTCGGTGTCGTCGTCGTGGGTGTCGGCATCGTTCATGGCTGTCGGAAGGCGACCGTTTGCCCGGTAGGTGCGCATTCGGTGGGAAAAGGTTGCTCCAGGCGGGTCAGAAGGACCAGGACACCGAGGCCAGCCAGGGCGACAACCCGCCGGTGCCGCGCCGCGACCGGGGCGCGTCGCGGGTGGCGATACGGTCGAGCTCGACGTGCCAGCGGCCCGCGCTCCATGCCAGTCCCACCTGGCCGTAACGGTAATACTCCGAATACTGCTCCCCGTAGTAGCCGTAGGAGCCGTGCTGGAACCGCGCCACACCCACGCCCGCCAGCAGCGAGAGATGGCTTGAGAGCGGCCAGCGCAGGTTGGCCTCGGCCGCGGGGTTGGTGCGGCCGGCGCGGCTGCCGAGCGGGCGCAGCGCCGCCAGGTTGAGGGTGAACACGTCGCGGTAGATCCAGGCCAGATCCGCCTCGGCCCGCCGGTAAGACCGCGCCCGCCCGCGCCGCGGCGCGTCGTAGTAGAGCAGGCTCGCCTGCATCTGCCAGTTGGCCGACAGCGGCCAGGAATAGGCCGCGTGCAGCATGCCCTCGGCCAGCCGCGGCGAGCGCAGTTCGCTGGCGCCCGCCGCACCCAGCGACCAGCCGCCCGGCGAGTCCCAGCGCAGCGCGGCCTGCAGCACCGGCGTGGTGGCGGTGATGGGCAGGCCGCGATCGACCAGTTGCGAGGTCAGCGCCACCGACCCGCCCAGCGGGGCGGACTGGGCGTGCAGCCGGCCGTGCAGGCAGGCCATGGAGAACAGCACGAAGACGGCGCACGGGACGCGCACGCGCGAACGGGCAGGCCGCGGCAACGGCCCGCCCGAGCCCCGGGAGGCGTCAGTGCAACGTGCCCAGGAAACTGATGAGATCGTCTCGCTGTTCGGCGTCATCCAGACCATCGTATTTCATTCGCGTGCCGGGATTGGCTTGCCTGGCCGGCTGCGACAGATACCACTGCAACTTCTGTGGCGTCCATGTCCAGCCCGCCTGCTTGAGCGCGTCCGTGTAGCGGTAGTCCGGTAGCGATCCGGCATGCCGTCCCACGATGCCGAACAGGCTCGGGCCCTTCTTGTTGCGGCCCTCGCGGAGGCTGTGGCATTCGCTGCATTCGGAACGGAACACGTCCTTGCCGGCGGAGGGGTCGCCGGCAAAGGCCGGCCGCGGGCCGACGATCGGGCCGAGCAGGAGCGCAGCCGCGGCGAGGAGCGGCAGGCGCCGCAGGAACAGCTTGGTCACGTGGAACTCCCGGTCGGTCGCTGCAGTGCCGCTAGAACATCACGCTGGCGGAGACGAAGAAGGCGTCCAGGTCCGACGCATCGGTGGCCGGCGCGCCCGGCGGGGCGCCGAAGATGTTCGAACGGCGGCCGTTGAACCGGGTGAAGCGGAACCAGCTGGCGGCCAGCTTGAGATTGGCGGTGGACGTCCACGAGTCGTCCTTGCCGAACGGCGTCCAGTACAGGCTGAACAGGTTGCTGGTGGTGGCCGGATCGCCCGGCGGACCATAGCGCAGCGGATCGCGCGAACCGGTGCTCATCAGGTGGGCGGCGCTGATGCCGTAGCTCTGCCGGAAGGTGTAGCTGGCGCTGATGACCTGGTCGCGCGCCGTGGCGCGCGATGGTGCGACCCGCCCGGGAACCACCGGCGCGCTGCCGTAGTGCCGTCGCTCCATGATGTTCACGTAGCCCAGCTGCACGATGTGGTCGCGGTTGCCCAGGTACTGCCAGGTGAAGTCGTAGCCCAGGTCGGTGATGTCGTCGGACGGCGCGCTGCGCGGCCGTTGCCGCTGGGTGGTCAGGGCCACCACGCCGGCCGAGAAGAACTGGCGCCCGAGGTCCTTCATCCAGGCCAGTCGCAGGTAGCCCGTGCCGCTGAGCCTGCCCGGGTCGCCCAACGGCGAGTAACCCAGATCGTCCTGCTGCGAGGCGGACAGCGAACGGTAGCTGCCGGCCTCGGCGTACCACTGAGCGTCGTAGAAGCCGTAGACGCCGGCGCCGATCACGCGGTGGGCCAGCGAACCCGGGCTGGAGGGATTGAGCAGCGTGCCGGTCACCCCCGGCGGCGCGAGGTAGGCCGGGGCCGGCAGCGCACCGAGCGGGTCGTCGAAGCCCGGGCTGTTGTTCACGCTCACGCCCAGCACCAGGTCGCGCCCGCGGAGCTTGAG
Organism: Frateuria sp. YIM B11624; assembly: GCF_049727805.1. Lineage (NCBI taxonomy): Bacteria > Pseudomonadati > Pseudomonadota > Gammaproteobacteria > Lysobacterales > Rhodanobacteraceae > Frateuria > Frateuria sp. YIM B11624. The sequence continues at coordinate 16,870 of NZ_JBCNYA010000018.1, read as the reverse complement.
GTCGTGCGCCACGTAGCGCAGGTCGACGTTGCTGAGCTTGGTGGCGTAGCCGCCATCGCCCTGGTGGTCGGCCTCCACCTTCACGAAGCCGCCCACGTGGTCGGTCAGCCTGCCGGCCAGGTACAGGTCCGCCTCGGTGAGGTTGGTGCTGCTGTCGCCACGCACCGGACGGGCGTACTGGGCCAGCACCTGGGCGGCCAGCGGCAGTTTGGTGCCCTCGCCGTTTGTCTCGGTGAAGCCGTTGATCTTGAAGCGCATGCCGTAGGGCGTGAGCGCCGGTCCGTAGGCGGCGGCATGGCAGTCGGCGCAGGCCGATCCGGTCTGCCGCGCGAACGCCGCGGTCGCCTGCACCGAAGTGGCGGCGGCCAGCAGCAACAACGCCAGGATCCAGGCCGGAAGCAGCGGCACTCGCCGCCGTTTCGGTCGATCGGGAAGCAACGACATGGATACTCCTTGGGGTTTCTTGGGACAGGCAGGAATCAGCGCCGCACCGGCCACATGCCGCGGAGCACCGCGTCACGCAGCACGAAGTGGTGCCAGAGGGCGGCGAGCAGGTGCAGCAGGACCAGCGCCAGCAATGCCCAGGCGGCTTCCCGGTGCCACGCCTGCAGTTGGTCGGCCAGGTCGAAGTCCGGCTGCACCAGGCGCGGCAGGGCGAGGCCGAAGAAACGCACCGGCTTGTCCTGCGCGTCGCTGAGCATCCAGCCGAGCAGCGGCAGCACCAGGATCGAGGCGTACAGCCCCGCGTGGGTGAGCGCCGCCGCCGCACGCATCGGCCAGCCCGGACGGGCCGCGTCGGGCAGGCCGCCGGAGCGCAGGCGCGAGGCGACGCGCAGCGCGAACAGCAGCAGCACGCACAGGCCAAGGTGGCGATGAACGTCCAGCAATCCATGGCGCAGCGGGCGGCCGTCGACCTGGGTGCGCGCGAGGATCACCGCCGCGGCGAGCAGCAGGCACAGCACGGTCAGCCAGTGCAGCACCACCAGCGTGCGCGGGCGCGCCGGCACGGCACCGGCGAGGGCGGCATCTTCTACGGTCGGGTCGGTTGGTTCACTGCCGTCGATGCGCGCCCCGTCGTTCACCACTGCCATGTGTCCCCGGCCCCTCCGCGTTTCGGTTACAGGCGGATGAGTGCCGGAGCGCGCGCAAAAGGTTGAGGCCGCCACGCCGCGCGACCTGCTCCCTCTCCCGCGTTACTCATCAAAGATGGGGGGAGGGTTGGGGTGAGGGGTCGCTCTAGCGACACACTCACCTACAACGCATGTGCTGCTTTCAATAAAAAGGCGAGCAACTCACCTTCCCCGCGAGCCCGGCCCCTCACCCAACCCTCTCCCCCGTTACCCATCAAGGATGGGGGAGAGGGCTCATGTGGGCCGCGGCGCCGCCATCCGCCACAACCTTCCGCCAACCACCCGGCACTCAGCCAGGTGAGTCGTCGACGCATCGGTTGGCCCAGGCATGGACATCAAGCGCATCCAGTTGCAGTCGCACGGAGACCACCGGGGCATGCTCATCGCCCTGGAGCCGGAGCGGAACGTGCCGTTCCCGATCCGCCGCGTGTACTACCTGTTCGCCACCCGCCAGAACGTGCACCGCGGACGCCATGCGCACCGCCACCTCAACCAGTTGGCGATCACCGTGCGCGGCTCGGTGAAGTTCCTGCTCGACGACGGCAACGGGCCGACCGAGGTGGTACTCGACGATCCCTCGCAGGGCCTGCTGCTCGGGCGCATGGTCTGGCGCGAGCTGTACGACTTCAGCGACGACTGCGTGCTGATGGTGCTGGCCGACCAGCCCTACGATCCGGACGACTACATCACCGACTACGACCTCTTCCTCAAGGAGGTCCACGCCGAGCTCTACCCGGCGGGGCTGGTGGCATGTCTCGACCGCTAGTCCTCGTCGGCGCCGGCGAGTTCGCGCAGATCGCCTGCGAATACTTCCAGCACGACAGCGACTACGACGTGCTCGCCTTCAGTGTGGAGCGCGAGTACCTCGTGCAGCCGCAACTGGCTGACCGCCCGGTGCTGCCGTGGGAGACGCTGGAACAGCACTACCCGCCCGGCGAGGTGGAGCTGTTCGTGGCGATCCCGGCCAGCCAGCTCAACCGTCTGCGTCGGCGCTTCTACCTGGACGCCAAGCGGCGCGGCTACCGGCTCGCCAGCTACGTCAGTTCGCGCGCCTTCGTCTGGCGCAACGCCGAGATCGGCGAGCACTGCTTCATCTTCGAGAACAACGTGATCCAGCCGTTCGTGCGCGTGGGCGACGACTGCGTGCTGTGGAGCGGCAACCACGTCGGCCACCGCACGGTGATCGAGGACCACGTGTTCGTCTCCTCGCACGCGGTGATCTCCGGCTACTGCCGCATCGGCGAGGGCAGCTTCATCGGCGTCAACGCGACCTTCAACGACGCCGTGAAGGTGGCGCCGTACAACGTGATCGGCGCCGGGTCGCTGGTCACCCGCGACACCGAGCCCGGCCGTGTCTACGTGGGCTCGCCGGCGAAGGCGTTGCCCAACCGCGCCAGCTTCGGCGTGAGGCTGTGAACGGCCATGTTCGCCTGGCACAAGAAAGGCCTGGTGTTCGACACCGCGCGGCGCAGCGTGGGCGCCTGGATGCGCCACTCCGCGCTGACCCCCACGCCGGTGGCGCTGGACGATGAGCGCATCCGCGTCTACGCCGGCTTCCGCGATACCGAAGGCGTCAGCCGCATCGGCTACGTCGACGTGCGCGCGGACGATCCGACCCAGGTGATCCGGGTCAGCCGCGAGCCGGTGCTCGAGGTCGGCCGCGGTGGCTGCTTCGACGACAACGGCATGATCCTGGGTGACGTCGTGCAGGGTCCGGGCGGCCTGCACCTGTTCTACGTCGGCTTCCAGCGCGTGGCGCGCGCGAAGTTCCTGGCCTTCACCGGCCTGGCCGTTTCCGGCGATGGCGGCGAGCACTTCCGCCGCGTGCAGGAGACGCCGATCCTCGACCGCGCACCCGGCCGCAGCACCATCGCCGCGGTGCACTCGGCGCATTACGAGGAGGGCCGCTGGCGGCTCTGGTATGCCGCCGGCGACGACTGGGAAACCATCGGCGGCAAACCTTTCCCGCGCTACCACATCCGCCACGCGGAAACGGCCCGCCTGGACGCGATCCCGCGCGTCGACCAGGCCTGCCTGCTGCCGCGCGGCAGCGAGTACCGCATCGGCCGGCCGCGGGTGTACCGGCTGGACGGCCGCTACGTGATGTACTTCACCCGCGGCAACCGCACCGGCGAATACTTCCCCGGCGTGGCGACCAGCGAGGACGGCCTCGCCTGGGAACGCCACGACGACAGCCTGGGCCTGGCGCTCTCCGAGCGCGGCTGGGACTCGCGCACGATCTGCTATCCGGCGCTGCTGGCCCAGCCCGACCGGCTGCTGATGTTCTACAACGGCAACGACATGGGCGTGGACGGCTTCGGCGTTGCCGAGGCACGCCTGCATGCGCCGGCGGGGGCCGCCCATGCTCACGCTTAGGCCCTACGTGCCGGCCGACGCGGCAGCATGGGACGCGCTGGTGGCGCGCTCGCGCACCGGCAACCTGCTGCACCGGCGCGGCTACATGGACTACCACGCCGACCGCTACACCGACTGCTCGCTGGTGGTCGAGCGCGAGGGCGAAGCAGTGGCGGTCTTCCCGGCCAGTAGCAGCGGCCGCGCAGTGACCAGCCACGGCGGCCTCACCTATGCGGGCCTGCTCTCGACCGCCGCGCTGCGCGCCGAGGCCACGCTGGAGGTGTTCACGCAGATGGCGGCGCACTACCGCGCCGCCGGCATGCGCCGCGTGCTCTACAAGGCCGTGCCGCGGGTCTTCCACAGCTACCCGGCCGAGGAAGACCTGTACGCGCTGCACCGCCTCGGTGCGCGGCTGGTGCGGCGCGACCTCTCCTCGGTGGTCGCGCTGCGCGAGGGCTACCGCTTTTCCGCCGAGCGCCAGCGCGACATCCGCCACGCCCGCCAGGCCGGCGTGCGCGTCGAAACCGGCGGCGACCTGGCCGCCTTCCACGCGCTGCTCACCGAGGTGCTTCAGCGGCACGACGCCACGCCCACGCACAGCCTCGACGAGCTGCGCCTGCTGCAAAGCCGCTTCCCGCAGCAGATCGTGCTGCACACCGCCTACGTGGCCGACACGCTGCAGGCCGGCGCGCTGGTCTACGACTTCGGCCGCACGGTGCACACGCAATACCTGGCCGCGTCCGACGAGGGCCGGCGCCACGATGCGCTGAGCCTGCTGCTGGGCGAACTGGTCGGCAACGTGTACGCGGACCGGCACTACTTCAGCTTCGGCATCTCCACCGAGCAAGAGGGCCGTGTACTCAACGGCGGCCTGGTGACGCAGAAGGAACGGTTCGGCGCTCGCGCCGTCGTGCACGACTTTTACGAGTGGACGCTGTGATGGAGATGCCGCGCGTGGAAGTGCCGTTCCTGAGCCTCGAGGCGGTCAACGCCCGCCATGCGGACGAGCTCAAGGCCGCGGCGGCGCGGGTGATCGACTCGGGCTGGTACGTGCTGGGCGAGGAAGTGGCCGCGTTCGAGGCCGAGTTCGCCGCCTGGTGTGGCGTGCGCCATGCGATCGGCGTGGGCAACGGGCTCGATGCGCTGGCGCTGCTGCTGCGCGGCTACCTGGAGCTGGGCCGGCTGGCCGAGGGCGACGAGGTGATCCTGCCCGGCAACACCTTCATCGCCAGCTTCCTGGCGATCAGCGCGAACCGGTTGGTGCCGGTGCCGGTGGAACCGGACCCGGCCAGCTTCAACCTCGACCCGGCGCACGTGGAAGCGGCGATCGGGCCGCGCACGCGCGCGATCATGGCCGTGCATTTGTACGGCCAGCTCGCCGACATGCCGTCACTGCACGCGCTGGCCGAGCGGCACGGCCTGCTGCTGGTCGAGGACGCCGCGCAGGCACACGGTGCCGCATGGAACGACCGGCGCGCCGGCGCCTTCGGCGACGCCGCCGGCTTCAGCTTCTTCCCGGCCAAGAACCTCGGCGCGCTCGGCGACGCGGGCGCGGTGACCACCGACGACGACGCGCTGGCGCAGTGCGTGCGGGCGCTGCGCAACTACGGCTCGGAGGTGAAGTACCAGCACCGCCTGCGCGGCACCAACTCGCGCCTGGACGAGCTGCAGGCCGCGCTGCTGCGGGTCAAGCTCAGGTACGTCGACGAGGACACCCGCCTGCGCCGCCGCGTGGCGACGCGCTACCTGGACGGCATCCGCCATCCGCAGATCGTCCTGCCCTCCGTGGGGCGCGAGGAGGCGCACGCCTGGCACCTGTTCGTGCTGCGCTGCCGCCATCGCGACGCGCTGCAGCGCCACCTGCTCGCCTGCGGCATCCAGACCCAGGTGCATTACCCGGTGCCGCCGCACCGCCAGCCGGCCTACGCGGGATTGCTCGACGTGCACCTGCCGCTGACCGAACGGCTGCACGAGGAAGTGCTCAGCCTGCCGCTCTCCCCGACCCTCGCCGACGCCGACGTCGGGCGCGTGATCGCCGCGGTCAACGCATTCCGGAGTCCGGCATGAACATCGCGCGCGCCAGCCTCTATTCCACCGCCGCCACCGCGGCGCGGCTGGTCGCGGCGCTGGTGGTGGTCAAGCTGGTCGCCTCGTTCGCCGGGCCCGCAGGCATCGGCAAGCTCGGCCAGTTCATGAGCCTGATGTCGCTGCTGGCGGTGCTCGCCGGCGGCGGCATCAGCGCGGGCCTGGTGAAGTACGTGGCCGAGTACCGCGAGGATCCGGCCAAGCTCTCGCGCCTGCTCGCCTCGGCGCTGTGGTACGCGCTGTGCGCCTCCTGCCTGATCGGCTGCCTGGCGCTGCTGTGCAGCCGGCCGCTGGCGCTGTGGCTGCTCGACGACGCGCGTTACCAGGGCCTGATCCGCACGCTGGCCGTGGCGCAGCTGGGCATCGCGCTGGTCAATTACCTGCTGGCCGTGATCAACGGCTTCATGGACGTGCAGCGGCTGGCGCTAGTGCAGGTGCTGGGCTCGGCGGTCAGCATCACCGCCGCTCTGCTGCTGTCGGCGTGGCTGCACCTGTACGGTGCGCTGCTGGCGCTGGTGCTGGGCCAGGTGCTGTGGCTGGCGATCGGGCTGCCGGCGTTCCGGCGCAGCCCGTACTTCCAGCCCGGCATGTGGCGGGCGCGCTTCGACCGCGAGATGACCGCGCGGCTGGCGACCTTCTCGATCATGACGCTGAGTTCGGCGGTGCTCTCGCCGCTGGTCAACATCGCGGTGCGCTCGCACCTGGCCGCGCAGTTCGGCTGGGAGGAAACCGGCTACTGGCAGGCGGTGACGCGCGTGTCGGACGCCTACCTGCTGTTCCTCACCGCGGCGATCAACATCTACTACCTGCCCAAGCTCGCCGCCACGCACGAGCGTGACGCGCTGGCGCACGAGTTGCTGCAGGGCTGGCGCTTCCTGATGCCGGTGGTCGTCGTGCTGGCCGCCGCCATCTGGCTGGCGCGCGGCTGGATCACCCGCTTCCTGTTCACCAGCGACTTCGCGCTGGCCAATGCGCTGTACGGGCCGCAGCTGGTCGGCGACGTCATCAAGATCGCCTCGTTCGTGCCCTCCTACGTGATGCTGGCCAAGGCGATGACGCGGCTGTTCGTCGTTTCCGAATGCGTGTTCGCGGTGTCCTACCTGGTGCTGGTGTACCTGTTCACCGCGCGCTTCGGGCTGGTCGGCGCGGTCTACGCCTTCACCGCCAACTACGCGCTGTACCTGGGTTTCACCCTGGTGGTGGCGCACCGCTACCTGGAGCGGCTGTGAACGCGCCGCTGGTCTCGATCCTGATCCCCGCGTTCAACCACGAGCGCTTCGTGCAGCGCTGCCTGGACAGCGTGCTGGAAGACCCGTGGCCGGCCAAGGAACTGGTGATCATCGACGACGGCTCGACCGATGCCACCGGCGAGCGCATCGCCGCCTGGGTGACCGCCCACCGCGAGCGGATCCCCGTGCGCTTCCTGCAGCGCGCGAACAGGGGCGTGGCCGCCACCCTCAACGAACTGGCCGCGATGGCGCAGGGCGAGTTCCTGCGCCTGGGCGCCAGCGACGACTACTTCCTGCCGGGCGGCCTGGAGGCGCAGGTGCGTTATCTGCAGGCGCATCCGGACAAGCAGGCAGTGGTCGGCGACTCGATCGTGGTCGACCCGCACGACCGCCTGCTGCACGACAGCGGCATGTGCGGCCTGCACCGCGCCGACAAGCGGCTCTACCGCACCGACGAGGGCATCCGCCGCGCGGTGATCGGACGCTGGGCAGTCGGCGGCGCGGTGGCTCTGCTGCGGCGCGAGGCGCTGGCGCAACTGGGCGGCTGGACCGAAGGGCTGCGCATCGACGACTGGGACTTCTTCCTGCGCCTGGCCGCACGCGACGCGCTGGGTTTCGTCGACGTGCGCGTGTGCGCCTACCGCATGCACGCGGCCAATCTCAGCAAGACCCGGCACGTGGCCACGCGCGTGATGCACCTGGACGAATCGCGCCGCGTGGCGTTACGGCGTACGGCGCTGTTCGAGGGCGCCGACCGCACCCTGCTCGAGGCGCAGGTGCACTACATCGGCGCCAAGATCGCCTTCTTGCGTCGGCGGCCCTTCGCGCTCGCGGCGCACATGGCCGCCTACCTCGCCCTGGCCGCGTTCGCGCGCACCGGCCTGCCCGCACCCACCACCTTCGCGAGGCACACATGAGGCTGCTGCGCCTTCCTTCGCTCTGGCTCGCACCGCCGCTGCTGTTCGCCTGCGCGGTGACCTGGCTCACCTACGACCTGCCGGACGGCTATGGCGAGGGCATCGCACTGCTGGTCGGCTGCGCCGGCGCGGTGCTGCTGCTCGACCTGGTAGCCGGCAACCGGCTGCCGCCGCTGGATCGCTTTCGCCTGCGCAGCTACGCCGGCACGCGCGAGGCGTTCGTGGCGCTCGCTTTCGCCCTCGCGGTGCTGGCGTTCTGCCTGCTGGACCTGGCGCTGTTCCCGGTCGCGCTGGTGGACGATCCCCGCGCCTATGCCACGATGGAAGGCGGGCGCGAGCACATCCGGCACATCTCGGACATGTGCTGGGTGCTGCCGCCAGTCGGCCTGCTGTGCGCGCGCAGCCGCGGGCTGCGCTGGTCGCTGGTGATCGCGGGGCTGGTGTTCCCGGTGCTGGTGATCGACCGCAACCGGCTGCTCAACGGCCTGTTCGCGCTGGCGCTGGTGATCGTGCTGCGCCGCGATGCGCGGGCGCCGCTGCCGTGGAAGCGGATCGTGCTGATCGCGCTGGCCGGCGCCAGCGTGTTTTCCGTGCTGGGCATGCTGCGTTCCGGTCCGCTGGAGGGGCTGACGCTGCCCTTCGGCGGCCTCTACCGCGATGCGCCGCAGGGCATCAAGTGGCTGCTGCTCTACGTCAGCGCGGGGCCGTACAACTTCGCCTCGATCGAGGCCAAGCACTACGTCGACGCCAGCTTCCTGATCCACCAGGTGGTGCCGCTGAGCGGTTCGGTCGCCACCGCTGGCACCGGCATCCCGCTCGATTCGCCGACGGTCAACGTCGGCACCGAATTCTTTCCCTTCCTGATGGCCTGGGGCCCGGCCGGCGCCGCGGCGGCGGTGTTCGCGCTGTACCTCTGGCTGCACTGGAGCGTGCGCCGGCTGTGGCCGAACGTGCCGCTGTTCGGCTTGCTGATCTTTCTGCGCATGGCCTACGTCTGCCTGATGGCGCCCTTCGCGCCGCAGGCCTTCATCTGGACCAACGTCGACTTCATCGCGCTGTGCCTGCTGATGCAGCTCTTCGCCGCGTGGCTGCCCGCCCGCGTGCCCGCGCTTTCCACCACCCCGACCTGAGTGCATGCCCATGGAACACGACGAGATCTACCTGATCGACCTGTGGCGAATCCTGCGCCGCGAATGGCGCTGGTTCGTCGCCGTGCTGGCGGTGGTGCTGGGCGCGGCGATCTTCTTCGCGCAGGCGGCGCATCCGCGCTGGGAGGCGGTGGCGTGGATCCGGCCCGGGCAGCTGGCGCCGGTGCCAACGGGACTGGATCCGCGCGTGGAGCCCTTCCAGCGCGTGGTCGAACGCATGCAGACGGTCGAGTTCCAGCAGGGCGTACTGCACGACCTCGGCATCTCGCCGCGTTCGCGCGAAGGGCACCTGTACCGCGGCAGCTTCGACCTCGACCCCTCGCCCTATGCCGGATTGATCAAGCTCACCGTGCGCGGGTATTCGCCGCAGCAGGCGCAGCGCTTCGTACAGGCCACGTTCGACCACCTGCACCGGCTGCACGCGGGGCTGATGGCCGAACCGCTGGACCTGGCCGAAGCCCGCCTGCACCGGGCCCAGGCGCAACTGGGCGATGCCACCGCCGAGCGCGACCGCCTGCGCCAGGCGATCGCACCAGCGCAGGGCGGAGCCGTGCCGAACCGGCAGGACCTGCTGCTCGCCAGCATGGTGCTGAGCAACAGCAACCAGGAGGTACGCGAGCTGCAGCAGACGGTCGGCGAACTGAAGGCGCTGCTCACCGCGAGCTACTCCTACGAAACCACCCTGGCCTGGCCGGTCTACGTGCCCGACCACGCGGTCTACCCCAACCGCCTGCTGATCTGGGGCGCCGGCCTGGTGCTCGGGTTCGGGCTCGGGCTCGTCGCGGCGGTCGCGCGCAACGCCTACCGGCGTGCCGCGGCGGGGGCGTGGACCGCAGCACCGGCGACGCCAGTGCTGCGTGCCGATGTCCGGGACGAGCGGGGTTCGGGCGAACACGCGCCGGCACCGCGCTAGCGGAAGGCGCAACGCGTGTCGCGCCGGGCGCGAGGTCCGGCGCGACATGCAACCCCGGGTTCAACCGCGCCGCGTACACCACGCACTCACGGTCGAGCTACGGAACGCCATCGGCTTCCACCCATGGCGACGCGAGGACAGCATGACCCGGCCACACCCACTCGATCCGACCGACGGCACCGCGACCGCCACCCGCCGCGTACCGCAGCCGACACTGAGCGAAGCGCAACTGCTCGACACCCAGCGCGCCTTCGACAGCGTGGCAGTCGACTACGACGGCCCGCGCGGCAACAACGAGCTGATCCAGCGCATGCGCGTGCAGCTATGGGACACGGTGCAGCGCGAACTCCCCATCGGCTCGCGCCTGCTCGACCTCGGCTGCGGCACCGGCCTGGACGCGGTCGAATTCGCGCGCCGCGGCTACGGCGTGCTGGCCACCGACTGGTCGCCGCAGATGGTCGAGCGCACCCGTGCCCGCGCCGCCTTCAGCGGCCTGGCCAGCCAGGTCGCCACCGCCCACTTGGGCGTGCAGCAGCTCGACCGCCTGAGCGGCGAGTTCGACGGCATCTATTCCAACTTCGGCCCGCTCAACTGCGCGCCCGACCTGCGTGCGGTGGCCGACGAATGCGCCCGCCTGCTGCGCCCCGGCGGCAAGCTGCTGTTCTCGGTGATCGGCCGGCTGTGCCCGTGGGAACTGGCGCACTACGCGGTGCGCGGGCGCTTCCGCCGCGCCGCGGTGCGCTGGGCGCGCAAGCCGATGGCGGTGGGCATGAACCGCCACACGATCTGGACGCGCTACTACCTGCCGCGCGAGTTCCATCGCGCCTTCGCCGCGCACTTCACGCTGTCCTCCCGCCGCGCGCTGAGCCTGTTCCTGCCGCCGCCCTACCTGGTCGAGTTCTACCACCGCCACCCGCGCGGGTGCGCATGGCTCGGCCGCGTCGACGACCGCCTCGGCCACTGGCCGCTGCTGCGTGACATGGGCGATCACTTCCTGATCGTGATGCAACGGCGCTGACGATGGACGCGCGCCGCGACACGCTGCTGCTCGCCGCCGGCTGGTGGACCGGCAGCGGCTTCGCGCGCGGCACGCTGGCGATCCACGACGAGCGCATGGCAGCAGCCGCCTGGTCGCCCGCACTGCGCATCGACCTGCGCGACCACCTGGTCTTCCCTGGCCTGATCAACGCGCACGACCACTTGCACGTCAACGCCGTGCCGCCGCTGCGCACGGGCGCGCCGTTCCCGAACAGCTACGCCTGGATCGAGGCCTTCCGCGCGCACTTCGCCGAGCCGGCGGTGATCGCCGCGCTGGCGCTGCCCAAGGCCTTGCGCCTGCGCCACGGCGCGCTGAAGAACCTGCTCGCCGGCAGCACCTGCGTAGTGCATCACGATCCGTGGCACGCCGCGCTCGACGCGCCGGACTTCCCGGTCGCCCTGTTGCGCGACTTCGGCTGGAGCTATGCGCTCGCCGGCCCCGGTTACGGCCCGCCGGTGTGCGCGAGCTTCCTCGCCACGCCGCACCATCGGCCATGGATGATCCACCTGGCCGAAGGCACCGATGCCACCGCCCGCGCCGAACTGGCCGAACTGGACCGGCTCGGCTGCCTGGCCGCCAACAGCGTGCTGGTGCACGGCGTGGGCCTGGGCGCCCGCGACATCGAGCGCGTCATCGCCGCCGGCGCCGCGGTGGCGTGGTGCCCGGGCAGCAACCGCACGCTGCTCGGCCGCACGCTCGATCCGCGCCGGCTGTGCGAGGCCGGGAGGCTGCTGCTGGGCAGCGATTCGCGCCTGAGCGGCGAACGCGACCTGCTGGAGGAGTTGCGCCTCGCGCTCGACCGCTACGGCCTCACCCCCGCGCAACTGCTCGGCCTGGTCACGCGCGACGCCGCACGCATTCTCGGCCTGCCCGGTTGCGGCCGCCTGTCGCCGGGCGCGCACGCGGACCTGCTGGTCGTGGAGGACCGCGGTGGCGATCCGGTGCGCAGTCTGCTCGGGATCGACCGCAGCGACATCCGCGCGGTGGTACGCGACGGCCGGCCGCGGATCGCCGATCCGGAGTTCGCGCACTGGTTCGCCGCGCTGGACATCGACACCGTGTCGGTCACGCTGGACGGCCGCCCCAAACTGATCGACCGCCGGCTGGCCGACGCGCCGCTGCTGGAACTCGAACCGGGCCTGGCCACCGACGCCATGGCCGGCGCACTGTTCCTCGCCGCCGCGGGAGCGCACTGATGTCGCGGCCGCCCGTGCTCGATCCGCTCACCGCCTACGCGCTGTGGGCACCGGAGTACCCCGCGCACGCACACAACCCGGTGATGCAGGCCGAGGAGCGCGCGATGCTCGAATTGATGCCCGCCGACCTGCAAGGCATGGCCGTGCTCGACGCCGGCTGTGGCAGCGGGCGCTACATGCGCCACGCGCTGCATCGGGGCGCCGCCCGCGTGGCCGGCGTCGACCTCTCCCCGGCGATGCTGCGCCGCGCCGCCGCTGCGCCCTGTGCGGGCAACACGTTGCAGGTCGCCCAGGCCCGCCTCACCGCGCTGCCGCTGCCCGACGCGTTCGCCGACCTCACCGTCTGCGGCCTGGTTATCGGCCACCTCGAAGCGCTCGGCCCGGCGCTCGCGGAACTGCGCCGCGTGACCCGCCCCGGCGGCGCGCTGCTGGTCAGCGACATCCACCCGATCGGTCCCGCGCTCGGCTGGCTGCGCGACTTCAAGGCCGGCGGCCAGCGCTACGCCGTGCGCCACACGCAGCACCTGTACAGCCACTGGCACGCCGCCTGCGCGGCGCTCGACCTGGCCATCGAGGAGGTGCGCGAACCGATGCTCGATCCCACCCGCATCCCCGACGGCGCGCACTTCGACCCCGTCGCGCTCGAGGTGCCGGTGGCGCTGGTGTTCCGTCTGCGCCGCCGTCCCCTGCCCTCCACGGTAGACGCGCCATGACCCGCCCGCCCCGCACGCTGCTGATCAACCCGACCATCGCCTCGCGCCACAGCGCGCGTTTCCCGCTGCCGCTGCTCAACCTGGCCGCCGCGCTCGACCATCACGGCGAAAGCCGCATCCTGGACGGCAACATCGAGCGCGACACCGTGCCCGAGGTGCTGCGCGCGCTGGACCACGAATCCTTCGACGCGGTCGGCATGACCGTGATGGGCGGCCCGCACGTGCCCGAGGCGATCAAGCTCTCCAAGGCGATCCGCGAACATTCGCCGGACCTGCCGATCGTGTGGGGCAGCTACTTCCCCACGCTGTTCACCGATGCCGCGCTGAACGCGCCCTACGTCGACTACGCCGTGCGCGGCCAGGGCGAGGAGACCCTGGTCGAGCTGGTCTCCGCGCTGACCGGCCAGGGGCCGCCGCTGGGCGCGATCGCCGGGCTGTCGTGGAAGGACAACGGGCGCATCGTGCACAACCCGGCACGGCGCTTCTCGCGCGGCAACCCGCCGCCGCTGCTGCCGTACGAAAAGCTCGGCGATCCGCGCAAGTACCTCGCGCGCACCTTCCTCGGCCAGCGCACCGTGGCACACCAGGCCGCACTCGGCTGCCGCTACCACTGCACCTTCTGCGGCGTGGCGGCGATGTTCGGCGGCGCCACCGCACTGCCTACCGCGGCGCGGCTGGAGCGCGAGCTCGGCTACCTGAAGCACGAGCTCGGCGCCGATTCGGTGCAGTTCTTCGACCACAACTTCTTCGACCGCGAGGCGGAGATGGTGCCGCTGCTGGAAGTGCTGGCGCGGCTGGAACTGCCCTGGTGGTGCTTCGCGCGCGCCGATGCGCTGATCAACCTGTCCGAGGCGAGCTGGAAGCTGGTGCGCAAGAGCCGCCTGCGCATGGCCTACATCGGCGCCGAGTCGCCCGACGGACAGATGCTCAAGGAAATCCGCAAGGGCACGCGCCCCGACCAGACGCTGCAGGTGGCGGAGGTGTGCCGGCGCCACGGCGTGATCCCGGAGTTCTCCTTCATGGTCGCGCCGCCCACGCATACCGAGGATGAAACCGAGCAGACCTTCGAGTTCATCCGCCAGTTGAAGCGGGTCAATCCCGCCTGCGAGATCGTCATCTACATCTACACGCCGCTGCCGGAAAGCTCGATGCACGAGAAGGACCGCGGCCGCCACCGCGCGACGCCCTTGTTCGACTTGCGCGGCAAGCCGGTGGTGTTCCCTTCCTCGCCCGACGAATGGGCGCAGCCGCAATGGGTGAACTACGCCTGCCATGCGGACGCGCCGTGGCTGGACGAGCGTCTGCGCCGGCGCATCGACGACTTCGTGACCGTATTGCGCTGCCGCTACCCCACCGTGCAGGACATGCGCGCGCCGCACTGGGCCAAGCGTGGCTTGAGCGCGATGGCCGCCTGGCGCTACCGCATCGGCCACTACGACCGCCCGTGGGAACTGCGCCTGGCCAACCGCTTCGTGCAACTGCGCCTGCCGCAGGTGCAGGGACTCTAGCGATGTCGCCGCACGTGGCGCAGGTGAGCTTCCTGCCCGCGCCGGCCGGGCTGACCGGCGCACAGGTGCTCGAGCGCTGGCCCTCACTGGCCGACATCGCCGAGGCAGCGGCCAGCGCCGGCACGCGCATCTCGGTGGTGCAGGCCGCCGCGCACGTGGAGCGGCTGAGCCGCAACGGCGTCGACTATCACTTCGTCGACGTGCGCGGCATGCGCCGCCGCGAGCATGGCCAGCGCATCGGCGACGTGCTCGGCATGCTCGGCGTGGAGCTGGCGCACGTGCACGGCCTGGGCTTTCCCGAGGAATCGTTCGCCCTGTCGCAACGTTTGCCGCATCTGCCCCTGCTGTTCCAGGACCACGCCGACCGGCCACCGCGGCGATGGTGGCGCCGCTGGCAATGGCGGCACCGCTACCGCGGGCTCCATGCCGTTTCCTTCACCGCGCCGGAACTGGCCTGGCCCTTCGCCGCGAGCGGCGTGCTGCGGCCGTCCACGCGGCTGTTCGCCATTCCCGAATCCAGCAGCCGCTTCCGGCCGGGCGACCACGCGCAGGCACGCATGGAGACCGGCCTGCACGGCCACCCGGCGGTGCTGTGGGTGGGCCACCTGCAGGAGGGCAAGGATCCACTCACCGCGCTCGACGGTGTGGCGCTGGCGGCGCAACGGCTGCCGGGCCTGCAACTGTGGTGCGCCTTCGGCCGTGCGCCGCTGCTGGCGAAGCTGCGCACGCGCATCGAGCGCGACCCGTGGCTCGCCGGCCGCGTGCACCTGCTCGGCCAGGTGCCGCACGCGGGCGTCGAGACGCTGATGCAGGCGGCCGACCTGTTCGTCTCCGCGAGCCGAGCGGAGAGCTGCGGCTTTGCCGCGCTCGAGGCGATGGCCTGCGGCACCGTGCCGGTGCTCACCGACATCCCGTCCTTCCGCGCACTGACCGGCGATGCGCGCGTCGGCCGGCTGTGGCCGTGCGGCGACGCCCGCGCGCTGGCCGACGCGCTGGTCGCCGCCACGCTGGAACAGATGCCGGCCGAACAGGTGCGCGGGCACTTCGACGCCACGCTGTCGTTCGCCGCGGTGGGCCGGCGCTGGCGCGAGGCCTACCTGCAACTGCTGCAGGGCCGCCGCGATGCCTACACGCAGGCAATCGCCAGCCGGCCCGGGAGCCTGGCGTGAAACTCGCCCTCGTCGTGCCCGGCGGCGTCGACCGCGGCGGCGAACGCCGCGTCATTCCCGCGCTGCTGCATTTCATCGCGCGGCTGGCGCAGGCGCACGAGGTGCACGTCTTCGCGCTGCGCCAGGAAGCGAAGCCCGCACGCTGGCCGCTGGCCGGCGCCACCATCCACAACGTCGGCGAAGGCTGGACGCGCTGGCGCGCGATCCGCGCCATCGCCGCCGAACACCGCCGCGCGCCGTTCGACCGCATCCACGCGATCTTCTCCGGCCCCTGCGGCCAGGTCGCCGTCGCCGCAGGGCTGTGGCTGCACTGCCCGACCCTGGTGCACATCGCCGGCGGCGAGCTCGTCGCGCTGCGCGACATCCGCTACGGCGGACGCCAGAACTGGCGTGGCCGCCTGTGCGAAGCACTGGTGCTGCGTTGTGCCGATCAGGTCACCGCCGCCAGCGCACCGATCATCGACATCCTGCACCGGCTCGGCATCGACGCCCAGCGCGTACCGCTCGGCGTCGACCTCGCCGCGTGGCCGCCGCAATCTCCGCGCCGTCGCCCTGCAGGGCCGGCCCGCCTGATCCACGTCGCCAGCCTCAACCGCGTCAAGGACCAGCACACCCTGCTGCACGCCCTCGCCGCGCTGAAGGGGCGAGGCATCGAGTTCACGATGGACGTCGTCGGCGTCGATACCCTCGCCGGCCAGATCCAGCGCCTCGCCACCACGCTCGGACTGGCTTCCCACGTCCGCTTCCTGGGCTTCCGCACCCAGCGCGAACTGCGCCCGCTGATGTGCGCCGCACACCTGCTGGTGATGTCCTCCCGCCACGAAGCCGGCCCCCTGGTGCTGCTGGAGGCTGCCGTCGCCGGCATCCCCACCGTCGGCACCGCCGTCGGCCACCTCGCCGAGTGGTCGCCAGCCGCGGCTCTCACCGCGCCGCCGGGCGACTGGATTGCGCTGGCCGACGCCATCGAACACGTCCTCGCTGACGAAGACCTGCGCCTGCAACTGGCCTGGTCCGCCCAACGCCGCGCCATGCGCGAAGATGCCGACCACACCGCCCGCGCGTTCGAGGCCCTTTACCTCTCGGTGCGAGACGCGCCAGCGTTGCCGGTCAGGCTGCGGCGCTAGACCTGCCGAGGGAGTGCGGCCATACCGACACGATGCGCTCGCGTCGCATCTTTGCGCGAGTGATCTCGGTCCCGGAAAAAGATCGCCCGATTAGGCTGCGGGATTAGGCTGCACGCACGGGTGCAAGCTGTTGTTTAGAGCGGGCACAAGGCTCCCGGCAAGCAAGGGCCGCCTAGATGGACTGCCGGATTAGACTCCATAATGAAACCTACTTTGAGTTAGGCCCTTGCTGGGCTGTTCTCTCGCAGCGTGTGCTTCGGTCAAGCCTTCGCCAGCGTGCAGCCCTCCGCACTTGGTCAATGCCCTTGCAGCGCTGCGGCAAGCCATGGGCATCCAAAGCTGCT
>NZ_JBCNYA010000017.1:0-86615 GCF_049727805.1 Frateuria sp. YIM B11624 | reverse complement strand
GGTCTTGTTGCTTTTGTTGTGCGGTGCCTTGCCCACCCCACCGGCACAGGCCGGCAGCGTGGGACGCAGCACCACGCCGACCGGCGGCAGCATCGTCGGCGGCAGCGGCAGCATCGTGCAGGACGGCGCCAGCGTGGTGATCAACCAGGCATCGCAGAAGCTCGCGCTGGACTGGCAGAGCTTCAACCTGGGCCAGGACGCGACGGTGCGCTTCAACCAGCCGGGCACCTCGGCGGTGGCGCTCAACCGCATCCTCGACCAGAACCCCAGCCAGATCTTCGGCCAGATCAGCTCCAACGGTCAGGTGTTCCTGATCAACACCCACGGCATCATCTTCGGCGCCACCGCGCAGGTGAACGTGGGCGGGCTGGTCGCCAGCACGCTGGACCTGACGCCCACCGATTTCCTTTCCAACCACTTCAACCTCAACGCGGTCGGCGGCGGCGCCGGCGTCGTCAACCACGGCACCATCGCCGCGGCCAGCGGCGGCTCGGTCAGCCTGATCGGCGGCAGCGTGCAGAACGATGGCGTGATCCTGGCCAATTACGGCCGCATCAACCTCGACGGCGCCGACCATGCGGTGCTGGACTTCGACGGCAACGGACTGATCAACGTCCAGATCACCGGCGAGCTGAAGCATCGCCTCGACGCCAAGGCCGCGGTCAGCAACGCCGGCACGCTGCAGGCCGACGGCGGCACGGTGGTGCTCGAGGCCTCCGCCGCGCGCGACCTGTTCACCAACCTGGTCAACAACTCCGGCGTGATCGACGCCGGCGCGATCAGCCACGACGGCGGCGTGGTGCGGCTGGTCGCCCGCGGCGGCGACGCGACGGACAGCGGCAGCATCGACGTGAGCGGCACTCATGGCGGCAGCGTGCAACTGCTGTCCGACCGCAACGTGGTCGTGACCGGCGATATCGATGCCTCCGGCACGCAAGGTGGCGGCCGCATCCGCATCGGCGGCGGCGCGCAGGGTGGGGAAGGTCTGCTGCACGCCTCCACCAGCACGGTCGGCGCCGATGCCCGCTTGAACGCCGACGCCACGCAGTCGGGCAAGGGCGGCTCGATCGTGGTGTGGAGCGACCACGATACGCAGGTCGCCGGCCGGTTCAGCGCCCGCGGCGGCGTCCAGGGCGGCGATGGCGGCTTCGTGGAGACCTCGGCCGAACACGTGCGGATCGACGACGCCGCGCGCGTCAGCACGCTCGCGCCGAAGGGCCGCAACGGCACCTGGCTGATCGATCCGATGGACTTCACCATTGGCGCGGGCGGCGACATGACCGCTACCGCCGTGCAGACCGCGCTCGGCAGCGGCAACCTCACTATCCAGTCGACCGACGGCGCGAGCGCCGGCTTCGGCAACATCCTGGTCGAGAGCGACCTCACCTGGGGCGCCAACACGCTCACGCTGACCGCCCTCAAGGACATCAACATCGATGCCACGATCACCACCACCGGCACCGCCGGGTTGGTGCTGAACGCCTCCACGGCGATCGGTGCGGCCCCGGCCATCGCCGGTGGCCAGGTCAACCTCACCGACCTGTTGAAGGTGGGTGGCTCGGGCGGCCTCACCGTGGCCGGCACCGTGCACAGCGTCAGCGGCACGCTCGATATCTCGGGTTTGAGCAGCGGTGCCAGCATCGGTGGCCTGGACGGCAACGGGCTGGTCAACCTGGGAGGGAACGCGCTGACGTTGAGCAACGCCGCCGGCGGCGTGTTCAGCGGCGTCATCAAGGGCGCCGGCGGCAGCCTGATCCTGGCCGGCGGTACGCAGACGCTCAGCGGCACCAACACCTACAGCGGCGGCACCACGCTCGGCGGCGGCGTGCTGACGGTGTCCGACGACGCCAACCTCGGCAAGTCCACCGGCGGGCTGATCTTCAGCGGCGGCACGCTCGCGACCAGCGCGGCCTTCAGCAGCGCCCGCGACATCGTCATGCAGGGCAACGGCACCGTGCAGGCGGGCGCCGCGCTTACCCTGTCCGGAACCATCAGCGGAAGCGGGCGCCTGACCAAGGCCGGCGCCGGCACGCTCACGTTGAGCGGTACCAACACCTATGGCGGCGGCACCACGATCAGCGCCGGCACGCTGAAGGTGTCCAGCGACGCCAACCTGGGCGCGACCACCGGCGGTTTGACCTTCAACGGCGGCACGCTCAACAACACCGCTGCCTTCACCAGCGCGCGCGCGATCACGCTGCAGGGCGACGGTACGTTGCAGACCGGCGCCAACCTCACCCTGTCGGGCGTGATCAGCGGCGGCGGCGACCTCACCAAGACCGGCAGCAGCACGCTGACGCTCTCGGGCGTCGACACCTACACCGGTGCCACCGACATCGCCGCCGGTACGCTGGCTTTGTCGGGCGCGGGCAGCGTGGCCGCTTCCAGCGGTGTGACCGCCGACGGCACGTTCGACATTTCCGGTACCACCTCGGGCGCGTCCATCGCCAGCCTGGGAGGCAGCGGTACGGTCACCCTGGGCAGCAGGACGCTGACGCTGAGCAACGCCGCGGGCAGTTTCGGCGGCGTGATCGGCGGCACCGGCGGGCTCACACTCGCCGGCGGCAGCCAGACGCTGTCGGGCGTCAATACGTACAGCGGGGCCACCAGCATCAGCGCAGGCACGCTGAAGCTTTCCGGCGCGGGCAGCGTGGCCGCTTCCAGCGGCGTGACGGCCGACGGTACCTTCGATATCTCGGGCGCCACGGCCGGCGCGACCATCGCCAGCCTGGACGGCAGCGGCACCGTCACCCTGGGCAGCAGGACGCTGACGCTGAGCAACGCAGCGGGCAGCTTCGACGGCGTGATCGGCGGCACCGGCGGACTCACCCTGGCCGGCGGCAACCAGACGCTCGGCGGCATCAATACCTACACCGGCAACACCACGCTCGAGGGAGGCGTGCTGACGGTATCGAGCGACGCCAACCTCGGCGGCGCGGTCGGCGATCTCGTCTTCGACGGCGGCACGCTCGCCACCTCCGGTGCGTTCACCAGCGCGCGCGACATCGCCCTGCTGGGCGACGGCACGCTGCAGACCGACGCCGATCTCGGCCTGTCCGGCGTGATCAGCGGCACTGGCAACCTCGCCAAGACCGGAAGCAGCAAGCTGACGCTCTCCGGCATCAATACCTACACCGGTGCCACCGACATCACCGCCGGCACGCTGGCGTTGTCCGGTGCCGGCAGCCTGGCTGCCTCCAGTGGCGTCATCGCCGACGGCACGTTCGACATTTCCGGCACCACCGCGGGCGCGACCATCGCCAGCCTCGACGGCGCCGGCACCGTCACCCTGGGCGGGAACATGCTGACGCTGAGCAATGCCTCGGGCTCCTTCGGCGGCATCATCGGCGGCAGCGGCGGCCTCATCCTGGCTGCCGGCAACCAAACCCTGACCGGCACCAACACCTACGGCGGCGGCACCACGATCAGCGGTGGCACGCTCTCGATTTCCAGCGACGCCAACCTGGGTGCAACCACCGGCACGTTGACGCTCGACGGCGGCACGCTGGAAAACACCGCCTCGCTGACGCTGGACCGCACGCTGGCGCTGGGCACGGCTGGCGGCACCCTGCAGACCGACGCCGGCACCAATCTCACCCTGACCGGCGCGGTCAGCGGCACGGGTGGCCTGGCGCAGGCCGGCACCGGCTCGCTCACCCTGGGCGGCGACGTCACCACGGGCGGCAGCCAGAGCTACGGCAAGGTGTTCCTCGGCAGCGACGTCACGCTCACCAGCAGCAGCGGTTCGGTGGATTTCGCCGGCACCGTGGACAACGTCGACGCGACGGCCCGCGCGCTGACGGTGATTGCCAACAACGGCAGCATCGGTTTCGGTGGCGCCGTGGGCGGCGGTGCGAATGGCCGTCTGGCGAGCCTGACTACCAGCAGCCAGAGCTTCAGCGCTGGCGCGCTGGCGGTGGGTGGCAACCTGTCGGTGACCACCACCGGTGGCGACATCACCCAGGGCGGCGCGTTCCTGGTCGGCGGCAACGCCGGCTTCGACGCGGGCAGCAACCTCATTTCCCTGACCAACGTCGGCAACGACTTCGCCGGCACCGTCGATCTGACCGGTGGCACCACTGCGATCACCGACAGCAACGGCCTGGTCCTCGGCACGCTCGCCACGGGTGGCCTCACCGCAATCAGCCACGGCTCGCTCGCCCTGGGCAGCGGCAGCGTGGCCGGGAATCTCAAGGCCACCAGCAACGACGGTGCGATCACCCAGTCCGGCGGCCTCACCGTGACCGGCACCAGCACCATTGACGCGGGCGCCAATGCGATCACTCTGAATGCCGCGGGCAACGATTTCCAGGGCGCCGTGCGCCTGCTCAACAGCGGCGCCTACGACGTGGCGCTGGACAACGGCAGCCACGCCCTGCTGATGGGGGCGTCCACGCTGGGTACCGGCGCCTTGTCGCTGGCCGGCAACGGCATCACCCAGTCGGGCGGCATCACCCAGGCTGCGGGAGCCGGTGCAGTGACCCTGCAGGCCGGCAGCGGCGCGCTGGTGCTGGCCGACAGCGGCAACGACTTCACCGGCCTGGTCAGCGCCCAGGGCGCCGGGGTCTCGCTGCAGACGGTGGGCGACCTGCACATGGCCGCGCTGGATGCCGGTACCGACGGCTCGGTGAGCCTGGTCGCCGGCGGTACGCTGGACCTGGCCGCGCTGGGTGCGATCGATACCGGCAACGGCGACCTGACCCTGGGCGCCGGCGGCAGCTTCACCACCGGCGCCGACCTGAGCGGCCACAACGTGTCGCTGCGTGGCGACGGCGGCCTGATCCTCAGCAACAACGTCACCGCCAGCGGCACGCTGGACCTCACCAGCAGCGATGCGGCCATCACGCAAACC
Organism: Frateuria sp. YIM B11624; assembly: GCF_049727805.1. Classification (NCBI taxonomy): domain Bacteria; kingdom Pseudomonadati; phylum Pseudomonadota; class Gammaproteobacteria; order Lysobacterales; family Rhodanobacteraceae; genus Frateuria; species Frateuria sp. YIM B11624. Next base: position 81,763 of record NZ_JBCNYA010000017.1, on the reverse strand, counting down.
GGCGGCACACTGGTGGCCGCGGGCGCCACGACGGTGGGCGCAGGCACCGGCACCATCGGTCTGGCCGCGGGCACCAACGATTTCCAGGGCGACGTCACGTTGACCGGTGGCGACACCACCATCAACGACGCCAACCAGTTGACCCTGGCGGCGCAGGACACCGGCAACCTCACCGTCACCAGCCACGGCAACCTGGTGCTGGGGCAGGGCTCGGTCAATGGCGTGCTGACCGCGAGCAGCAACGGCGGGACCATCAGCCAGGCCAGCGGCGGGCTGACCGTCACCGGCACCAGCTCCATCGACGCCGGCGGCGGCGCGATCATGCTGACCGACGGCAACAACGACTTCGGAAACACGGTGGGCTTGAACGGCAGCTCCGTCGCCATCGCCGACATGAACGCGTTGACCCTGGGGGCGCTCACCACCGGCGCGCTCTCGGTCACCAGCCACGGCGACCTGGTGCTGGGCGCCAGCACCATTACCGGAACGCTGGATCTAGACAGCAACGGCGGCGACATCACGCAGGCCGGCGCTTTCACCGTCACAGGCATCAGCACGATCGACGCGGGCAGTGGCCTGATCACGCTGGGCTTGCTCAACGACTTCCAGAACACGGTGAACCTGACCGGTGGCGACACCGTCATCACCGACACCAATGCGTTGGCGCTGGGCACGCTGGACACCGGCGCCCTAACGGCGACCAGCACCGGCAGCCTGGGCCTGGGCAGCGGCATCATCGGCGGCGACCTGATCGCCACCAGCCAGGGTGGCGCCATCACCCAGACCGGCGCGCTGGCCGTGCAAGGCACCAGCGTCCTCGATGCCGGCGTCGGCGCGATCACGCTCACCAACACGAACAACCATTTCACCGGCGCCGTCAGCCTCACCGGTGCGGGCATCGCCGTGCACGATACCGGCGACCTGATGATAGCCGTGCTCACCAACCAGGCCGACACCGGCGTCAGCCTGGTCGCCGACGGTGCGCTGTACCTCCCGGGTGGCGCCATCGACACCGGCACCGCCGACCTGGTGCTGGCCGCCAATGGCGGCGTACTCAGTACGGTGGGTGCGCTCAGCGGCGCCAACGTCTCGCTGAGTGGACGCGATGGCCTGAGCCTGGGCGATGCCGTCACCGCGACGGACACCCTGACGCTTGCCAGCGCCTGGGGCGGCGTCACGCAATCCGCCGGCACGCTCACCGCTGCCCACCTGACCGGCAGCGCCGCCGGCCCCGTCGTGCTCGACCAGGTCAACGCGATCGGCCAGCTCGACGGCTTCAGCGCCGACGGCTTCACCCTGCTCAACGACGGCAACCTGACCGTTGCCGGGCCCGTTGCCGGCGGCAGCACCGGCGTGGACATCACCAGCAGCAATGGCCTGCTGACCGTCGCCGGCAACATCAGCGGCGGCAGCATCGCCCTGCAGGGCCTGGGCATCAGCCAGTCCGGCGGCAGCATCGACGCGGGCAGCGGGCAGGTCAGCCTGCAGTCCGGCGCGGGCATCATGCAGACGGGCGGCTCGATCACGGCCGGCACGCTCAGCGGCAGCGCCGTCGGCGACGCCAGCCTGGCCGGCGCCAACCACGTCGACAACCTGGGCAGCTTCAGCGCGGCCAACCTGTCGCTCACCAACGCCGACGGCCTGACCCTGGCCGGGCCGGTCACGGTGACCGGCACGGCCGCGCTGACCGTCGGCGGCGCCCTGGCCATCAACGATACGCTCAGCGCCTCGGCCACCACGCTCGCCGTGGATGGCGCGATCACCGAAGGTGCCGGCGGCAACCTCACCACCGGCACGCTGAGCGGCCAGGCGACTGGCAACGTCACCCTGACCGGCGCCAACCACGTCGGCACGCTGGGCAACTTCACCGCCGCCGGCTTCGCGCTGACCAACGCCCAGGCGCTGGCCCTCAACGGCAGCCTGGACGTCGGCACGGGCGACATCGCGCTCACCACCACCAGCGGTGCGCTCACCGTGAACTCGGCGCTCAGCGGCGGCACCGTGGCGCTGGATTCGGCGGCGGACCTGGTGCTCGGCCAGGCCATCCAGGGCAATACCGTCAGCCTCGAGTCGGCCGGTTCGATCAGCCAGACCGCCGGCGGCCTGATCACCGCCGGCACGCTGAGCGGCCAGTCCGCCGGCAGCACCGTGCTGAACCAGAACAATGCCATCACGGCGCTGGGCAACTTCACCGCCAGCGGCTTCAGCCTCACCAGCAACCGGGCGCTGACGGTCAACGGCACGGTCGATGGTGGCGCCAGCACGACGATCAATGCCGGCGGCAATCTGCGCATCAATGGCACGCTGCAGGGCGACGCCACCTCGCTCTCGGCCAACGGCACGATCAGCGAGGGCGCCAGCGGCAAGATCGTCGCCGACACCCTCACCGGCCAGGCCACCGGCGCAGCGACCCTCAGCGGCGCCAACATGATCGGCACGCTCGGCAACTTCCAGGCGGCGGGCCTGAGCCTGCACGACGCACAGAACCTGCGCGTGGCCGGCACGGTCGACGGCGGCGCCAGCACCACGCTGGACGTCACCGGCAACCTCGTGCTGGCCGGCACGGTCAAGGGCACCAGCACCCGCCTCAACGCGACCGGGACGCTGAGCGAAACCGGCGGCGGACGCGTCATCGCCGGCACGCTCACCGGGCATGCCGGCGGCAGCGCGAGCCTCACCGGCAACAACTCGATTACCAGCCTGGGCAATCTGGATGCCGCGGGGCTGAGCTTCACTAACGGCAAGGCGCTCACCATCAGCGGCACGGTCAATGGCGGCGCCAGCACCACGCTCACCACCACCGCGGGCGGCCTGACCGTGAACGGTTCGCTGGCCGGCACCACGACCACGCTGAACATCGCCGGCGCGATCGACCAGGGTAGCCACGGCCGCATCACGGCCGGCACCCTGGCTGGCCACGCCGGCGGCGACGTGGCGCTGGATGGCGACAACCGCATCGATACGCTGGGTGCGTTCAGCGCCCGCGACTTCGCGCTGAGCAACGGCAAGGCGCTGGCGGTGAACGGACCGCTGACCGCCAGTGGCGGCGACATCGCCCTCGCCACCACGGCCGGCACGCTGTCGGTCAACACTGCGCTCGCCGGCAACACCATCGCGCTGGACTCGGCCGGCGACCTGGCCCTTGGCCGCACGCTGCACGGCGGCGCAGTCACCCTGCAGTCGGGCGGCCGCATCAGCCAGACCGCCGGCGGCCTGATCACCGCCGACAGCCTGAGCGGCCATTCCACCGGCAGCACCACGCTGGACCAGGCCAACGCGATCGGCGCGCTGGGCAATTTCAGCGCGGGCGGCCTCACGCTCACCAGCACGCGCGCGCTGACCGTGAATGGCGCGGTCGACGGTGGCGGCAGCACCACGCTCACGACCGGCGGCAACCTCACCATCGCCGGCTCGCTCAGCGGCGACACCACCACACTCGCGGTAAACGGCGCGATCAGCGAGGGCAGCGCCGGCAGCCTCACTGCGCATACCCTGACCGGCCATGCCACGGGCGCGGCGTCGCTCACCGGCGCCAACCGCATCGACACGCTGGGCGCGTTCACCGCGGCGGGCTTCGCGCTGAGCAACGGCCCGTCACTGACCGTGACCGGTCCGCTCGACGGCGGCAGCAGCGTAAGCCTGGCCACCACCCGCGGCGACCTGCTGATCAACGGCAAGGTCAGCGGCAAGGCCACCACGCTCACTTCCTCCGGCGCGATCACCGAAGGGCAGGGCGGCAGCATCGTCGCCGACACGCTCTCCGGCCAGGCCGGCGGCTTCACCAGCCTCGGCACCGCGACCAGTCCGCTGGCCAACTACATCGGCACCCTCGGCGGCTTCTCCTCGCACGCGGGCTTCAGCCTGACCAATGCGCAGACGCTCACGCTGGCCTCGGTCGGCGGCAGCGCCTACACGGTCGACGCGGGCACCTCGCCGCTCTACCTCGCGGTGACCGGCGGCGACCTGCTGCAGGTCGGCAAGACCTGGCTGTACGACGGTGCGGGCACATTCGCGTCCACCGGCCGCATCGGCACCTCGGACGCGCCGATCTACGTGACCGGCACTGACCCGCAGGCAGTCGCCCTGGTGGGCATGCCGCCGGCGTACTTCTACGCGGTCAACGGCAACGGCGGCGTGCTGCCGCTGACCGGCGGCTCGAGCGTCAACGTGCCGACCTCGCTGTTCACCAGCCGCGCGCAGAACGCCAACAACCACACCGACGTCTACATCGACCCCAGCGTGATCTCGGCCAACTACCGCTCGTTCGGCATCGTGCCCTCCGGCATCCTGCTGCCGCCGGACCAGCAGGCCTGCGATCCGGAAATGGAGGAGTGCGATGAGTAAGGCCCCGCCGCGCCGACGCGCGGCCGGACGCTCATTGCAGGCATTCGCCGCGCTCGGGCTGCTGCTCGCCCTGAGCCTGCCGGCCGGCGCGCAGTTGCCGCCGCGACTGACGCCCGGCAGCGCCGCCGACCAGCTCGATGCCGCGCGCCAGCGACTGGCCGGGCGCGCCGACACCGCGGTTGTGGCGCAGCAGTTGCAGGCCATGGCGCAGGATCTGCGCGCGACGCTCGCCGACCGCAGCGCCCAGCCATTGACGGCGTTGGGCGACAGCGACCGCGGCCGGGTGCTGCGCGCCCACGCGGCGGCCCAGCTGGCCAGCGACTTCGCCGACGCCGCCGGCGCCTGCCGCGCGGGCGAGTCGGCGGCGATGGCGCAGGCACTGGCACTTTCGGTGCGCCGGCTGGCGCAGGCGCCGGCCGAAGGCAAACCGATGCAGGCGACCATCGATCGGCTGGAGACCGCCGACCACGCGCCGCTGTTCGCGCTGCGCGCCGGCGCCAGGCCGGTGGCGCTGGCGCTGGTGGGCAGCGAGTTGACCGACCCGCAATGTCCCGATCCGCAGCTCACCGCCACCGACGCCAACGGTGCGCCGCTGCCTTCGCAGCCACGCATCACCAACGTGCTGCCAACGCGCATCGAGTTCGAGTGGCCGGGTACCGCTGCGCTCAAGCCGGGCAGTTACGTGTTCCACGTGCGACCTCAGCACAAGGCGTTCCTGGTCGGCTGCAGCGCGCAGCCGGAAGCGGTCGTCGCGGTGCAGATGGTGCCGGCACCGAAATTCACCGTGGGTTACGTGCTCGATGCGGTGTGTGGCCGCAACGATCCGCGCGACGTGGCGCTGGGCAAGGGCACCTTGCCGCCGCTGGAGGGCTACGGCGCCACCGTCGCGCAGGCCATCGATACCTCGGCCTGCACCGACCCGGTTGCCTACCGCATTTCCGCCACTGTCACCTACGCCGACGGCGCGAGCGCCTCGGCCGGCCCGTTCGAGCAGAGCGCGGACGCCAATGCCACTGTGGGGCTTCCCGGCGGCCTGTCGCTGAGCTGGGATCCGGCGGTGCGCCAGCTGTTCGTGCGCTCCGGCTCGCCCATGTGCAAGGGCGTGCATTGACGCTCTGCTCCCTCTCCCCTCCGGGGAGAGGACTGGGGTGAGGGGCCGGGGCTCGCGGGGAGGTCTGCGGGGGCGTGTTGCTCGTGTGTCGCTCTTGCGGTGCGCTTCCGCGACTTGGCTCGCCTGCGGCGGGCTTCCGATCGCCTGTCGGCGCTCGGGTCACTTTTCTTTGCTGGCCCAAAGAAAAGTAACCAAAAGAAACGGCCTGCTCAGCCCGGGGTGAGATAAGAGCTAGGTGCCCTTGCGCCTTGCCGGGTGGGTCTCTTGCTCTTAGAGGAGCTGCCGCCGCTATACCGCGGGCGCTCGGGAGCTGAGGCAAGGGAGGATCATTCGCTGTGTGTGATTCGCCGCAGTGGCGAGCGTCACTTCAATCGACGGTTTGCGTGGGATAGCCGATCACTTGCTGGTGGGCTGAAGCCCACCCTACGGTGCAACGGTACGCTCGCGGGGTGGGCTTCAGCCCACCGGTCCCTCAACCGCAGTCATCACCGCCGCGGACACGACGCCCGCGCAACGAAAAAAGGCGGCCAGTGCCGACACCGTCAAACGCCATGCATGCACGCCTCCCTCGCCTCAACTCCCGAGCGCCCGAGGGTAAAGCGGCGGCAGCTCCTCTAAGAGCAGGTGCGTACCCATCAAGGCGAGACGGCACCTAGCTCTTATCCCTCACCGGGCTGAGTGGGCCGTTTCTTTTGGTTACTTTTCTTTGGGCCAGCAAAGAAAAGTGACCCGAGCGCCGTCAGGCGATCGGAAGCCCGCGGCAGGCGAGCCAAGTCGCGGAGGCGCTCCGCAAGAGCGACACACGAGCAACACGCCCCCGCAGACCTCCCCGCGAGCCCCGGCCCCTCACCCCAGTCCTCTCCCCGGAGGGGAGAGGGAGCAGGAGACTGTTATTCCTCGCTCGGGCCTGAGATCACTTCCATCTCGCTGACGCCGCCAGGGGCGAGGTCCTTGAGCAGGTCGAGGAAGTTCTTGCCGACCAGGCGCTGCGCGCGGCGCAACAGCAAGGGCACCGGGCTGGAGGGTTCGCTGCGGGCGTAGTAGTCGCAGATCTCGTCGATGCGGCGCATCACGTCCTGCGGGGTCTCGATGCGACCGGGCACGCTGGCGCGCGCCCCGGGCGCGACCGCGCCATCGGCGCCGTCGGCTTCACCGTCCATGCCTTCGACGGCATCGGGATTGCGCCGCTGCACCTGCGATTCGACGAACTTCTTCAGCTCGTAGCCGTCGCTCAGCAACGGCCTCAGGTCCGGGCCGGCGGTACCGATGCGCTCGTTGAACACCTGGTCGATGGCCTTGGCATTGTCGAGGATGCGCGTGGCCGCTTCGAGCGTTTCGGTGAGCTGCTCTTCGGGGCAATCCAGGCAGCACGCCTCGATCTCCGTCATGCTCGGCAGGGCCTCGTCGCCGGCGTCGGTTTTCAACGTGCCGTTGGCAATACGCAGATCGCGCAGCGAAAAGCGTCCGAGCCGCGGCGACTGCACGAATGGCGTGCTGCGGAAATAGCCGAGCAGGCCCAAGGGATTGGCGATGGTCGCCACCGCATTCACGCGTGCGGTCGGGTCGTCGTCGTCTTCCGCATCGAGTTGCGGATGCACGCCATCCCAATGGTTTTCCAGCAGTCCGCGGATCAGGCCCAGGCCGGCCGCCCAGCCGGACATCCCGCCGGTACGCATCCAGGCCGTGGCCAGGTGCGTCGCTACGCGCAGGTCGCGTGAGCGTTCGAGCAGGCCGGTGGCGAGCGAAGTGACCTCGTCCCAGTCGGGCTCCTCGGCGGCCTTCACGGCATCGCCAATGGCCCGTTCCGCGCGCGGCGCGGCGGCGCGTTCCAGGGCGAGGAAATCGGGGTCGTATTCCAGGTCGCTACCGGTGGGCGCATCGCCCTCCAGCGGGTCGAGAAAAGCAGCCGGATCGAAGCGCGTCATGAGTCCGAAATCCCCCTGTGGAATCGCATCGGATAATACAACAGGGATGGCATCAATCTGCCGGAAACGCGTGCCCAAAAATGGCATGGATAAATCCATTCGGCGATTGCGCAATACGGGCCTTCGAAAATGCCGCGCCGTCAAAAAAAACCAATATCGGCTACGGATGCACGTGCCGTCCGGTGGCTGCCGCGGCGGGTTCCTGCGGGCAGCGGCCCACCACGTGGGCGAGCGTGTTGACGTTGTCGACCAGGCGGTCGGTGAGCCGGCCGACCTGATCGGCCGCGGCATGGTTCTCGGACATCGCCAGCAGCGCCCCGAGGCTTCGCTGGAGCAGGCGAAGGTCGGGCAGTTCCACCACCGTGCGCTGCTCCCGCAGGGCGCCGGCGATGCCGTGCAGCGCGGTGGCGGCATGATCGATGAAGGCGCTCACCTCGGTCTGTTCGGGCAGGCTCGCATGGTGCTGCAGCAGCGCCTCCATGCTCATAGCCGTGCGCGCGAGCCGGTTGCCGTTGGAAAACAGTGCCTGCGCCAGGTCGAGCAGCGCGGCCGGCGTGGCCGGCTCGGCGCGCATGCGTTCGAGCGAAGCCAGTGCATTGGTGCGAGCGGTGCGCGCGGCGGTGCGCGTCTCGTGCTGGGCGGCGCGCCGCTGCGGGCGCCCGAGCGCGCGCAGGTAGTCGGCGTAGGCGTCGAGCATGTCGGCCAGGGCGGCACGCGCGCGGCCGCGTTCCCAGGTCGGCCACAGCACGTAGGCCAGCAGCGCCATGCCGCTGCCCAGCGCGGTGTTGATCACGCGGTCCATCACCGCCACGCCCGGATCCACGCCTTCGAACGAGAGCAGTACCACCACGGTGCCGGTGAGCGCCGCCACGGCGATCCCGTAGTGCGCGGTGGCCAGGTAGCGGAACGCCATGCACAGCACACCCATCAGCGCCAGGTGCGCCCAGGGCTGGTCGGGGATCACGTGCAGCAGCGCCGTGGTGAGCAGCAGGCCGAGCACGGTGCCGACCACGCGCAGCAGGCCGAAATTGAAGGTCGCGGCGAAATCCGGGCGCAGCACGATCGCCACGGTCATCGGCAGCCAGTAGCCGTGCGGCAACTCGAGCGCGCGCGAGAGGCCCAGCGCCAGGCTCAGCGCCACCGCCGAACGCACGGCGTGACGGAATGCCACCGAATGCGGCGTGAGATTGGCCAGCAGCATGGCGCGCGCGGAGCTTTGCCGCAGCGAGGCGGGCAGGCCAAGGTCGGCGGACTCGGCCCTCTGCTCGCCGCGGCTGCCGGCCCAGTTGGCGTTGCGCACCGCGGCCGCGAGCTGACCGGCCAGCGCATGCACGTGCAGCGCGTGCTGCACGCTGGCCTCCGCGGCGTCACGCTCGATCGCGCGCAGCGCCTGCAACGCACGTTCGGCAGCGAGCGGTGCGACACCTTCCTCCAGCGCCTCGGCGATGTGGTCGAGCACGCGGGCAACGCGGGCACGGAAGCGCAGCGGCACGGCATGGGCGGGCGAGCCGTCGGCGAGCGCGGTGAGTTCCAGCCGGATCCGCTCGGCCAGCTCCAGCATCACGCCGAAGGCTTCCATCGCACGGCCGCGCGCGTGGTAGCGCCCCAGCAGGGTCTGTTGCAGGGTGGTCATCGCGCCGCTGAGGGCCGGTTCATCCTCGTCGTCCTGCGCGCGCTGGCGGGCCAGCGTGGCCAGCCCGCGATAGACCACGGCGAGCGCCTGGCGCTCGGGACGGTAGCGCTGCAGCGGCCAGGCGGCGACCGAGAACAGCATCATCAGCAGGCCGCCGGCGAAGATCAGCGCGGCGCCCGCCGCGGCGGGCAGGAGCGAGGTGGGCGAGGCGGCGGTGACGACCAGCAGGATCATGCTGGTCATGCCCACCCGCGCCAGGTCGGTGCCGAACACCACCAGCATGCCGCCGCCGAAGCCGACCAGCGCGCTGGCCAGCAGCATCGAGGGCAACTGTCCGCCGATCAGGAAGCCGGCGAGCGCGGCCAGCCCCGCGGCAAGCGAGGCCAGCAGCAACTGCTGCACGCGCTGGCGGTAGGGGCCGGGCTGGTCGGAAAACATCGTATCCAGCGCGCCGGCGGCCACGCCCAGGCCGACCGCGGTATGCCCACTGGCCATGCCGATCGCCAGCGGCAGCACCACGGCCAGGGTATTGCGCACGACCACCCGCAGCGGGACGTCCGGACGCTTGGTCCGGGTCAGGCTGTCCAGCACGTTGGCGCGTAGCGAATAGACGCTGGCGGGCATGGCCGAATCGCTGGGATAGGGCCTGCGATTCTGCACGAGGCTAGTTGAACCGCCGTGTAGGAGCCCTGCGGCGAAGACGTTCCGGCGTAGGCCCGGCAGCCGTCAGGCGCGGCCGGCGAACTCGCCGGTCAACGTGTTCACCCACACCTTCTCGTCGTTGGTGATGTACTCGGGCACCTGGATCTCGACGCCGGTGTCGAGCCTGGCCGGCTTGGTGCGCTTGGTGGCGCTGGCGCCCTTGAGCTCCGGTGCGGTGTCGACCACGGTCAGCACCACGCTGGTGGGTACCTGCAGGCCGACCGGCGCATCGTCGATCAGTTGCACGTAGTAGCCCTCGGTGTCCTGCACGATGTAGCCGGCGTTGTCACCGACCAGCTCGGGGCCGAGCATGTACTGGGTGTAGTCCTCGGCGTCCATGAACACGAACGCTTCGCCGTCCATGTAGGAAAAGTTGGCCGCGCGGCGGACCAGGTCCATTTCCTTCAGGTCGTCGTCGGCGCGCAGGCTGAGGTCGAACTTGCGACCGCCCGGGATCGAGTACATGGTGAAGCGGAAGGTCACGTTGCCGCCGCGGGCGGTCGGCGCGCTGCGCTCGATGTCGCGCACCTGGTAGACGGTGCCGTCGTGCTCGACCACGTTGCCTTTCTTGACGTCGGAAGCTTTCATGGGGTGTCGGTCAGTGGATTGGACTGGCCGGAGCGCCGCGAGGGACGCCCCGCTGAAGTGGCAGGTTTACTTCGGCTGCAGACGCACCGCGCCATCCAGGCGGATGGTCTCGCCGTTGATGTAGCGGTTGCCCAGGATGAACGCGACCGTCCGCGCGAACTCCTCCGGCTTGCCCAGCCGCGAGGGGAAGGGGATCGAGGCGGACAGCGACTGCTGCACGGCCTCGGGCATGCCGTCGACCATCGGCGTCCAGAAGATGCCCGGCGCGATGGTGGCCACGCGGATGCCGAAGCGGGCCAGCTCGCGCGCCATCGGCAGGGTCATGCCCACCACGCCGCCCTTGGAGGCGGAGTAGGCGGCCTGGCCGATCTGGCCTTCGTAGGCGGCCACCGAGGCGGTGTTGACGATCACGCCGCGCTCGCCGTCCTCGCCCGGTTCGTTGGACTGCATCAGCGCCGCGCCGGCCTTGGCCACGTTGAAGCTGCCGACCAGGTTCACCATCACGGTGCTGGCGAAATTCGACAGCGCCATCGGGCCTTCCTTGCCCAATACCCGGCCGGAGCCGAGGATGCCGGCGCAGTTCATCACCACGTTGAGCCCGCCCATGGCCTCGCGCGCGGCGGCCACGTTGGCGGTCACGCCCTCCTCGGAGGTGACGTCGGTACGGTAGAAGCGCGCCGCCTCACCCAGCGCCTGCGCTGCCTGCTGACCCTTTTCCTCGTTGACGTCGAACAGCGCGACCTTCGCGCCCTGCGCCACCAGATGTTGCGCCACGGCGTGGCCGAGTCCGGAGGCGCCGCCGGTGATGACGGCCTTGACCTGGTCGAGCTGCATGGGTGTGTCCTCGAGTGCGAAGCGAAACGGCAATGGTAGCCGAGGCGGCCCTCAGGGCGCAGGCGCCGGGCAGGCGACGGGACCGCCGGGCGAGGGCTGCGGCGAGTCCAGGTTTCGGTGCAGCGACTGTTCCGGCGTCATCCACAGCCGCCCCTGCACACCGCAGGCGGCGGCATAGTCGAACAGCGCGCGCAGGTGCTGCGGGCGGAAGTCGATGAAGCTGCCGAACGGGTAGTCGCCGGGAATTTCGCTGATCCGCAGGTCGAGTCCGTAGCGATGGGCGAAACCCAGCGTGAGCGCGAGCGTCTCGCGCGTCTTGTAAGTGGTCTGCGCCGAGAAGCTGCGCGCCAGGATCGCCGGCGTGCTCAGGCGCGTGGTGGCGGGTGCGGCCACCAACTGGCCGTTGACGATCACGTACAGGTGCGCGCCGCGCAGCAGCCCGAGGTCGGAGGGCAGGATCTGCGCGATCAGCGGCGCGGCGAACAGCGAGGTGGTGACGCCGCCGTCGACGTGCATTTCGTCGTAGTGGCGCGCGCCTTCGTGCACCGGAATCAGCACCGGCGGGAACACCCCCGGCACGCTGGCCGAGGCGACCAGCACGTCGCGGAACAGCTTGCGGGCTGTTTCGCCGCCCTGCTCGGCGATCGCGCCCATGTCCCACAGCACGGTTTCCTGCTTGTCCAGGTCGGTGGTGGCCACGATCAGCCGGCGGCCCTTGGCCCGCTCGCGGGCCACGGCCGCTATCATCGCGTCGGTGACGTAGCGGTCGACCAGCGCCGCCAACGGATCGTGCCGGCCGAAGCCCTGCGGGAACAGCAGGCGGCTGGCGACGCTCATCAACGGGGAGCGCTGCAGGCTGGCGCTGGCCTGGCCGGTGAAGGCGTCCTTCAACTGCGCGTCCCAGTCCGGCCCCAGGAAGGCGAACGGCGCGATCAGCGCGCCGGCACTCACACCGGTGACCAGCTCGAAGGTGGGCCGCGCATGCGCGCGGCCCAGGCCCACCAGCGCGCCGGCGCCGAAAGCGCCTCCCGCGCCGCCGCCGGAGAGCGCGAGGATGTCCAGGCTGCCGTCCGCGGCGCGCCGGATGTCATGCAGCAGGAGGGGTGATTCCTGGAGGAAGCCCTGGCGGTCGATGCTGAGCAGGCGTGGGTTGGTCGTGAAACCGTCCGGGATCGCCGCGTCGATCAGCCTGGGCGGTGCCGGACGTCGCGGCGCGCCGACGCAGCCGGCGAGCAGGACGAGCGCGAGTACCAGCGGTAGCGATCGGCGTTTGCGCATGGAGGGTTTCTCCCTGGCAGTGAAAGGCGGCCTGCCCAATCCAGCATCGCATGCGAGGCGGGCAGCCCCACCGTCACCACCACGCGTGCGGGTCCGGCCTAGAGCGGAAGGCCGCGCAGTTCGATGCCGTCCGGCGCCACGCGCAATGCCGAGCCCTGTTCATACCAATCGCCCAGCACGATGCGCTGTGCGTCCTGGCCATCGAGCGAAAATTCGTGGATCGCCGGCCGGTGCGTATGGCCGTGGACCAGCCGCGTCACGCCCGCGCCACGCATCGCCTGCGCGACCGCCCCGGCGTTGACGTCCATGATCGATTCCATGGTGCTGCCGGTGTGCGCGCGGCTGTCGGCGCGCGCCTTGGCGGCGAAGGCGCGGCGCGCTTCCAGCGGCATCGCCATGATATTGGCCTTCCATTCGGGCGTGCGCACCTGGCGGCGCACCGTCTGGTAGGCGACGTCGTCGGTGCACAGCGTGTCGCCGTGCATCAGCAGGGTGGGGCGGCCGTAGAGGTCGTGCACCACGCCATCCTCCAGCAGGGTCAGGCCGGCGCGCTCGGCATAGTCCTGGCCGAGCAGGAAATCGCGGTTGCCGGGCATGAAGTAGACCGGCACGCCGGACTCGCGCACGGCGCGCGTCGCGCGGGCGATGCGTGCCGGCAGCTCGGCGTCGTCGTCGTCGCCGATCCAGGCCTCGACCAGGTCGCCGAGGATGTAGAGCGCATCGGCCTGGCACACTTCGTCGCCGCCGAGATAGCGCTCGAACAGGTCGGTGATGTGCGGGCGGCTGTCGTCCAGGTGCAGGTCGGCGATGAACAGGCTGGCCATCAGCCGTCCTTCCTGCCGGCCGGCCTGGCGGGCTTCGCCGCGCTGCTGGCCTTGGCCGGTGCCTTGGCGCTGGCGGCGGAGGCGGGGCCCTCCTCGCCGATCACGCGCGCACTCTCGATCACCGGCAGCGGGTTGGGTACGTCGGCGGCGAACGGGCCCTGGCCGCGCGTGGGCAGGGCGGCGATCTTGTCGATCACGTCCATGCCCTGCACGACCTTGCCGAACACCGCGTAGCCCCAGGTCAGGCCGCTCTGGTTGCCGGCGTAGTCGAGCCGGCGATTGTCGACCAGGTTGACGAAGAACTGCGCCGTGCCGGAGTTGGGATCGGCCCCGCGCGCCACTGCCACTGTGCCGCGCAGGTTGGACAGGCCGTTGTCCGCCTCGCTGGCGATCGCCGGGTGCGTGCGCCGCGGCTGCAGGTCACGCGTGTACAGGCCGCCCTGCACCAGGTAGCCGTTGATCGCGCGGTGGAACACCGTGCCGTCGTAGAAACCCTCGTGCACGTACTGCAGGAAGTTGGCCACGCTCTTGGGCGCCTTGTCCGGGTAGAGCTCCAGCGTGATGTCGCCCACGCTGGTGTGCAGCAGCACTTTGGGACCCGGGGCGGGGGGCGTCGGGCTGGTGCTCGCGGCCGCCGGCGCGGTCTGGGCGGCGACGCCGAACGGCAGGAACAGCAGGAGGGCCAGCAGGAGTCGGGACATGCGTGCGGAACCTGTATGGGATGTCCGCATGATACGCGGTGGCGTTGCATGGGCTGAAGCGCGGCTCTTGCTCCCTCTCCCCTCCGGGGAGAGGGCTGGGGTGAGGGGACGGTTCTTGCGGGGGAATGGATCGGAGCGTGGCTCCGAGGGAGTTCCGGGCGAGCCCCGCCCCCTCACCTCAATCCTCTCCCCGGAGGGGAGAGGAAGCGAATGCAAAGAGCCATGCCCATGCCCCCGCCTCAATCCTCTCCCGGAGGGGAGAGGAAGCGAATGAAAGAGGCGTACTTATGGAAGCAAAGCGGGAATCAAGTGCGCTGGATCTCCAGCGTCAGCCCCAGCTCCGCCATCGGCCCCTGTTCCTGCTCCAGGTCAGCCTCGGTGAGCGGATGGGCGTCCAGCCAGCCGGCGGGGATGGCCAGGCGCAGGCGGTGGCTGGTGGCATTGAGCTTGAGCGGCGGCAGCGACTCGGGCCGGCGGCCGCGGCGAAACAGCACCGCCAGGCGCAGCAGCGCAGTGATGTGCCGCGCCAGCGTGCGGTAGCGCTGCGGCAGCACCGAGATCAGCGCCTTGGCCGGCTTGCGCCGATGTGCCTCGATCACCGCGGCGAGCAGTTGCTGCTCCTGCCGCGAGAAGCCGGCGAGGTCGGCATGCCGCAGGATGTAGGCGCCATGGTGGTGGTGCTGGCTGTGCGCGATGGCCAGGCCGATCTCGTGCACGCGCGCGGCCCAGGAGAGCCACTCGCGCGCCTCGGCGTCGAGCTTCCACGGACGCGCGACCTGGTCGAACAGCGAAAGCGCGGTCTGCTCCACGCGCCGCGCCTGCGCGCGGTCGACGCCGTAGCGGGTGGCCAGCGCGTCGATGCTGGCGGTGCGCGGGTCGCTGCCGCCGGCGCGGCCGAGCAGGTCCCACAGCAGGCCTTCGCGCATCGAGCTTTCGCACACGCGCATGTGGTCGATGCCCAGCGCCTCGAACGCAGCCTCGAAGATCACCACGGCGCCGGCGAACACCGGAGCGCGTTCCTCGGTGAGGCCGGGCAGGCGCAGCAGGTCCATGTGGCCTTGTTCGAGGACGGCTTCGCGCAGTTCCGCCAGCGCGTCCAGGGTGACGCCGTCGTCGGTCAGGCCCATCGCCTGCACCGCGGCGTCCACCGCCTTGGCGCTGCCGGAGGAGCCATAGACCTCCTGCCAGCCCGATTCGCGGAAATCCTCGGCGAACTGCTGCAGCAGCACGCCGACCTCGCTGCGCGCGCGCTGCCAGCGCTTGGGCGTCAGCCGGCCACCGGGGAAGAAGCGCAGGGTCGAGGCGATGCAGCCGGCCTGCACGCTCTCCGTATGCAGTGGCGCGAGCCCGCGGCCGATGATGAATTCGGTACTGCCGCCACCGACGTCGATGACCAGCCGCGGCTCGCGCGAGGCGGGCAGGTCATGCGCCACGCCAAGGAAGATGAGCCGACCTTCCTCGCGGCCGGAGACGATCTCCACGGGATGGCCGAGCGCGTCCTCGGCCGCGCCCAGGAAGTTGTGCGGCGACGCCAGCCGCCGCACAGTGTTGGTCGCCACCGCGCGCACGTTCGCCGACGGCAGGCTTTCGATGCGCTGGCCGAAGCGCGCCAGGCTGGCCAGCGCGCGAGCGCGGTGCGCGGCGTCCAGCGTGCCGTCCGAGCGCAGGCCGGCGGCCAGGCGCACGCTGTCACGCAGGCGGTCGATCACGCGCGGCTCGCCGTGCTCCATGCGAGCCACCACCATGTGGAAGCTGTTCGAGCCCAGGTCGACGGCCGCGATCAGCTCGCCATCCTTGATGGGTACGGGCTCGGTGGTCACGCGGGGATTCCAGGCGGGAAAGGCGGCGATTCTGCCACGCCGGCCGCGAGGCGCTGCGTGCAGGAGCGGAAGGGCGGGCGTGTGCGCATCAGCCGCAGATCTTTTTCAGCAATGTCTGCTGCGCGCTGTGCGGCGGCTGGTCGCCGGGCGTGGCGCGGGTGTAGCGGCCGTCGCTGCCGAGCAGCCAGGCCTGGGTGTTGTCGGCCAGGCCGTTGGCCAGCGTCTCGTCGAACACGCGCTTGGCCAGCGCCGGGTCGAGGATCGGGAAGGCCACTTCGATGCGGCGCATCAGGTTGCGTTCCATCCAGTCGGCGCTGGCGCAGTAGATCTCCGGCTTGTCGTCGTTGGCGAACCAGTACACGCGGCTGTGCTCGAGGAACCGGCCGACGATCGAGCGCACGCGAATGCGCTCGGAAATGCGCGGCAGCCCGGGCCGCAGCGTGCAGGCGCCACGCACGATCAGGTCGATCTCCACGCCGGCCTGCGAGGCGCGGTACAGCGCCTCGATCACGTGCGATTCGTTGAGTGCGTTGAGCTTGGCGACGATGCGCGCGCTCCGGCCGGCCCGCGCGTGCGCGGTCTCGCGCTCGATCTTGGCGACCACGCTGCGGTACAGCGTGAAGGGCGAATGCAGCAGGCGCTTCAGGCTGATCACCGAGCCCAGGCCCGAGAGCTGCTGGAAGACCTTGTGCAGGTCCTCGCCGATCTCCGGATCGGCGGTCATCAGGCCGATGTCGGTGTACAGGCGGCTGTTGGCCTGGTGGTAGTTGCCGGTGGACAGGTGCACGTAGCGGCGCAGCGTGCCCGCCTCGCGGCGCACGATCAGCATCATCTTGGCGTGGGTCTTGTAGCCGACCACGCCGTAGACCACCTGCACGCCGGCCTCCTGCAGCCGCGTGGCGAGGCGGATGTTGGCCTCCTCGTCGAAGCGCGCGCGCAGCTCGATCACCACGGTGACGTCCTTGCCGTTGCGCGCGGCCTCCACCAGCAGGTCGACCAGCGGGGTGTCCTCGCCGGCGCGGTAGAGCGTCTGCTTGATCGCCAGCACGTTGGGATCGGCGGCGGCCTGGCGCAGCAGGTCGACCACCGCGGCGAAGCTCTCGTAGGGATGGTGCAGCAGCACGTCGCGCTGGCCGATCAGCTCGAACAGGTTCGCGCCCGGCTCGATCGCCGAAGGCAGGCAGGGCACGAAGCGCGGGAACTTCAGTTCCGGGCGGTCGACCTGGTCGTAGATGCCGCCGGCGCGGATGATGTTGACCGGGCCGTCGCAGCGATAGACGTCCGATTCCTCCAGCTCGAAGTTGGCCACCAGCATCGCGGTGATCGCCTTCGGGCAATCGTTGGCGATCTCCAGACGCACCGGCCGCGCGTAGCCGCGCCCGAGCAGTTCCTCGCTGAGCGCGCGGGCGAGGTTCTCCACCTCGGCTTCCTCCACGATCAACTCGCTGTTGCGGGTGACGCGGAACTGGTAGGAGCCGACCACCTTGAAGCCGGGGAACATCAGGTCGACGAAGGCCTGCAGCAGCTCGGCCAGGAACACGAAGTTGTCGCCGCCGCCGCCCACCTCGGCCGGCAGCTTGACGATGCGCGGCAGCGAGCGTGGCGCGCGCACCAGCGCCATGTGGCCCTCGTGGCCGAACGCGTCGCGGCCCTGCAGCACCACCGCGATGTTGAGCGTCTTGTTGAGGATGCGCGGGAACGGGTGCGCCGGGTCCAGGCCCAGCGGCGAGAGCACCGGCAGCACCTCGTGCTCGAAGTAGCCCTGCAGCCAGCGCCGCTGCACCGGGTTCCACTGGTGGCGGGTGAGGAAACGGATGCCTTCGGCGTCCAGTTGCGGCCTGAGCTGCTCCTGCCAGGTCGCGTACTGGTCGGTGACCAGGTCGAGCACGCGCGCGCGGATGCGGGTGAGCAGCTCGCCGGAGGACAGCCCGTCCGGCCCTGGCGCGGCCGAGCCGTAGGCGTGGTGATGCTTGAGCATCGCCACGCGCACCTCGAAGAACTCATCGAGGTTGTTGGCGACGATGCTCAGGTAGCGCAGCCGCTCCAGCAGCGGCACCTGCGCGTCGCGCGCCATCGCCAGCACGCGGAAATTGAATTCCAGTGCGGCCAGCTCGCGGCTGAAATACAGCTCCGGCGCGGCCAGGTCGGCGATCGCAGTGGCGGTTTGCGGCAGTTTGCGGGCCATGGGGGACCATTCTGGACGATGCGGCGCGCAAGTACATCCATTCCGGGATACCCGGGTAGGGTGGGCTTCAGCCCGCCGTTCCGGCCAGTCCGGCAGGCAGGAGCCCGCCCTACGGGGATTCGGGCTCCAGCAGCCGTTCCGGCCCGAAATGGCAGGCGAAGGTGGAACCCCGGCCCGGCGTGCTTTCCACGCCCAACCGCGCCTGGTGCAGGTTGAGCACGTGCTTGACGATAGACAGCCCCAGGCCGGTACCGCCGGTTTCGCGTGAGCGGCTGGAGGAGACGCGGTAGAAGCGCTCGGTCAGCCGCGCCAGGTGGCTGGCCGGGATGCCGTAGCCGGTGTCGCTGACCGAGTAGGTCGCCCCGTCGCCCGTGCGCTGCCAGCGGATCGTGATGCTGCCGCCGCTGGGCGTGTAGCGCACCGCATTGCTCACCAGGTTGGACAGGGCGCTGTGCAGGTCCTTGGGCGAACCGAGCAGGTCGCAGTCGGTGTCCACCTCGAGCGCGACCTGGTGGCGGCCCTGGCTCAGCGCCTCGGCTTCCTTGCGCAGGGTGGCGAGCAAGGCGGCCATCGGCACGCGCTCGTCGATGACGTGTTCCTGGGTCTCCAGGCGCGAGAGGGTCAGCAGGTCCTCCACGATCTGGCCCATTCGCTTGGACTGCGCGCGCATCTCGCCCAAGACCGGGGCCAGGGCCGGCACGTCTTCCGGATCGAGCAGTTCGAGGTAGCCGTGGATCACGGTCAGCGGCGTGCGCAGCTCGTGCGAGACGTTGGCCACGAAATCGCGGCGGATCTGCTCCAGCCGCGTCAGCGGACTGATGTCGCGCGCCAGCAGCATGCGCTGGCGGCGGCCGAAGGGCTGCACCGAAACGTCCAGATGGTCGCCCGGGCGCCCGGGAGCCGGTGCGTCGTGCAGCGTCACCCGGGCGCCGGCGCGCAGCCAGGCGGCCAGTTCCGAACCCTGCAGGCGTTCGGACAACTGCACGCCGCGGTCCTGTCCGCGGCGCAGGCCGAGCAGGGTTTCGGCCGCGCGGTTGAACCAGCGCACGCGCCAGGCTTCGTCCAGCAGCACGATCGCGTCCGGCAGGCTGTCGGCGGCATCGCGCAGGTCACGCAGGGTGATGGCGAGGCGGCGTGCGCGATGTTTCATGACCGTCCCCAAGGACCTTTTCCCTTTCCCGGCCTCCGCGGCGGCGGTGTCCGGGTGCCCATCAGGTGTTCGCCGAGAAACGGTAGCCGGCGCCGCGCACGGTCTGCACCATGGCATCCAGTTGCCACGGCTCGAGCGTCTTGCGCAGGCGGCGGATGTGCACGTCGACGGTGCGCTCCTCCACGTAAACGCTGCCGCCCCAGACGTGGTCGAGCAACTGCGCGCGGGTGTAGACGCGCTCGGGATGGGTCATGAAGAAATACAGCAGGCGGTATTCGGTCGGACCGATCGGCACCGGCTCCTCGCCGGCAAAGACGCGGTGCGCCGGGCCGTCGATGCGCAGGCCGCCCAGCTCCACCACGCCGGTGCCGTCGTCGCCCTGGCTGCGCCGCAGCACCGCCTTGATGCGCGCGATCAGCTCGCGGGTGGAGAAAGGCTTGACCACGTAGTCGTCGACGCCCGCCTCCAGGCCGTTGACGCGATCCATCTCCTCGCCGCGCGCGGTGAGCATGATGATCGGGATCTCGCGGCTGAGCTCCTCCTTGCGCAACCGGCGGGCCAGTTCCAGCCCGCTCATGCCCGGCAGCATCCAGTCCAGCAGGATCAGGTCCGGCACCTGCTCGGCGACGGCGATCTGCGCGGCGCGGGCGTCCGCGGCCGGCACCGCTTCCATGTCGGCCTTGCGCAGGGCGAAGGCGACCATGTCGCGGATCGAGGCTTCGTCTTCGACGATGAGGATGCGCTTGTGCACGCGGTTTGCGCCTGGCTGTGACGGGCTTATTGCAGCGGGGGAATGTTACGCGGGGATGACACTTCGCGGATCGATCGTTCCCCCGTCCCGGCAGGGCGGATGGGGGAAGCCTTGCGAAAGGCCTCGCCAAGGGCATCGCGCGAGCATCCCGCCACGAGCGCCCCCATCCGCCTGTCGGCACCTTCCCCCGCGTTGCGGGGGAAGGACTCGGGGGTGGGGACTACTGGCTCTGCCCGTCCGGGTTGTCCACGGTCTGGATCTTGCGCTTGCGCAGTTCCAGCACCAGCGGCGTCAGGTCGGCGATGCGCGCCTGGATGCGCGCGCGGGCGTAGTAGTCCAGGTCGTCGCGCCGGAGCAGGCGTTTGAGCTGCTCCATGGCGTCGAACGGGCGACCCGATAGGTAGCTGGCGTCCGAATAGGCCTCGCCGGCGCGGATGCTGTCGCCGGCCTTGTCGCTGGCGCGCGCGTAGCTGAGGTAGAGGTCCGGCTCGTCGGCGTTGTCCAGCAGCGGACGCAGCAGCGAGGCGGCGAGCGTGGCCTGCGCGGTGTCGCCGCCGGCGGTCAGTGCCTTGGCATAGGCCAGCGCCACGGCGCGATCGCGCGGCGAGCGCGCGTTGAGCTTCGCATAGCGCGCCAGCGCATAGGCGCGCTGGCCGTCCTGCAACTGTGCGTCGGCCATCGCCAGTTCGAGGATCAGGTTTTCCGGATGGGCGGCGAGCAACGGCTTGAGCTGCGCGACGGCCTGCGCGCCGGCGCCGCTTCGGGTCAGCGCCAATGCGTAGCCGTAGCGGGTGGCGGGCGAGTCGAAGCCGGGCGTGCCGAAGCTGGCGCTGTAGTAGTGGGCCAGCTTGGAGGCGTCGCCGGCGAGCACGCGGGTGCGCTCGCGCATCAGCGCGTAGGTGTCCGGGCCGCCCTTGGGTTGCGCAGCCAGCAGCGCGGTGGGGTCCTTCACGTAGGCGATCGGCGCGGTGGTCTTTTCCCACTCGCTGCGCACCAGCGTGGTGCCGCTGGGACGCAGCTTCTGCGCCGCCAGCAGGGCGCCGGCGCGCGACTTGGCGTCGCTGATGCGCGAGAGCGTGACCGGATGGGTCTGCAGCAGCTCGGGCACGTCGGTGCCGCCGGAGCCGGCGCGCAGGGTGTCCTGCATGCGCTCGAAGAAGGCGGCCATGGCGCGCGGATCGAAGCCGGCGTTGGCGAGGGTCTGGATGCCCACGCGGTCGGCTTCCACCTCGTCCTTGCGGGTGAAGTTGATCGAGCGCTGCGCGAGCAGGCCCTGGCCGGCGGCCAGCACCGCCATCGGCGAATCGCCGCTGTGCGAGCCGGCGCCCGCCGCGACCGCGCCCAGCAGCACCAGCGCCATCAGCGGCGCGTCCTTCTTGGAATCCTCGAACGCGCGCTGCAGGTGGTTCTGCGTGATGTGGCCGATCTCGTGCGCGATCACGCCGGCCAGTTCGCTCTCGTCGCGGGTGATCGCGATCAGGCCCGAGTTGACCGCGATGTAGCCGCCCGGCGCGGCGAAGGCGTTGATCTCCGGATCCTTCACGATGATGAAGGCGAAGTGGTCCTTCGGCCGGTCGCTGCTGGCCACCAGCCGGTAGCCCAGGTCGTTGATGTAGTCGTCCAGCAGCGGGTCGTCCACCACCATGTCCAGCGAGCGCATCTGGCGCAGCATGGCGGCGCCGTAGTCCTGCGCATCCTGCGGGGAGATCAGCGCGTCGGCCGAGCTGCCCAGGTCCGGCAGGCGGATGTCCTCCTGCGCGCCGGCGCCGAAGGCGAGGCTGGCGGCGAGCAGCGCGGTCAGCAGGCGGGGGACGGGTCGTGGTGCCATGGCCATAGGTGGGCGACAATACATCACTAGCAGACCGCCCGCGGGCGCGCCGGTTCATCGTCCGTTGGCTTGCAAACGGGTGTCCTGCGCCCCATCTGAAAGGGCCGACGCCAAGGCCATCCGGAGTATCAGCAATGCCCAAGATCGAGGTCTATTCCACCGCCGTTTGCCCGTACTGCGTGGCCGCCAAGAACCTGCTCAAGTCCAAGGGGCTGCAGTGGAACGAAGTACGCGTGGATGCCGACCCGGCCCAGCGCGACCTGATGCTCCAGCGCAGCGGCGGGCGCCGCACGGTGCCGCAGATCTTCATCAACGACCAGCACGTGGGCGGCTACGACGACCTGGTTGCCGCCGACCGCAGCGGCAAGCTCAAGCAGTTGCTGGACGAAGCCGCATGAGCGACGCCGACGAGAGCAAGGACCGCGTGGCGGAGTTCACCGCGTTCCGCCAGCGCATGAACGAGCGCATCCTGTCCGAGGACAACCAGGTCGTGCGCCGCTTCTTCGCGCTCGACACGCAGACCTACAAGCCCGGCGCGCTCGACGTGAAGACCAAAGAGCTGCTGGGCCTGGTGGCCTCGATGGTGCTGCGCTGCGACGACTGCATCAGCTACCACGTGGCCCAGTGCAAGGAGGCCGGCGTGACCCGCGAGGAGTTCTTCGAAACCTTCAGCGTGGGCCTGGTGGTGGGCGGTTCCATCGTGATCCCGCACCTGCGCCGGGCGGTGGATTTCCTCGATCGGCTGGAAGGCGGCGAGGCCGACGGCGCCGCCTGCGCCGATCACGCCTAGATTGCGTAGGGGTGGGCTTCGGCCCACCCCATCTGCGGGGAACGCGGGCTGAAGGCCACTCCACGTGCACTGGCGGCCTGCCAGTGCGATGAACCGCAACGCTCCATGCGAGGATTTGCAACGCGCTGGCGCACCCTGCCTGCTGCCGGCATGGGGCCGCATCGGCGATAATGGCGCTCTTTGGCGTGCGCATTCCTCCCGCGCGGCCCTGAGTCCCAAGGAGCTTCCTCATGAGCAAAACCATCGCCGTGATCCCGGGCGACGGCATCGGCCCGGAAATCATGACCGCCACCCTGCGCGTGCTCGACGCGCTGGATTGCGGCCTGAGCTACGACTTCGTCGACGCCGGCATGGTGGCGCTGGAGAAGCACGGCGACCTGCTGCCCAAGCCGACGCTGGACAAGATCGCCGAACACAAGGTCGCGCTGAAGGGTCCGCTGACCACACCGATCGGCGGCGGCTTCACCTCGATCAACGTCACGCTGCGGCGCCACTTCGACCTGTACGCCAACGTGCGTCCGGCGACCAGCTTCCCCGGCACCAGGGCGCGCTACGAGAACATCGACATCATCACCGTGCGCGAGAACACCGAGGGTGCATATCTCGCCGAAGGGCAGAGCGTGTCCGAGGACGGCGAGATCGCCACCTCGATGGTGCGCGTGACCCGCAAGGGCAGCGCGCGCATCGTGCGCTACGCCTTCGAAATGGCGGTGAAGAAGGGCCGCAAGAAGGTCACCGCGGTGCACAAGGCGAACATCATCAAAACTGCCTCGGGCATGTTCCTCAACGTGGCGCGCGAGATCGCCAAGGACTACCCGCAGATCGAGTTCAACGAAATGATCGTGGACAACACCTGCATGCAGCTGGTGATGAAGCCCGAGCAGTTCGACGTGATCGTGACCACCAACCTGTTCGGCGACATCCTGTCGGACCTGTGCGCCGGCCTGGTCGGCGGCCTGGGGCTGGCACCGGGCGACAACATCGGCGAGCACGCGGCGATCTTCGAAGCCGTGCACGGCTCCGCGCCGGACATCGCCGGCAAGGGCATTGCCAATCCGTGCGCGCTGCTGCTGGCCGCGGCCGACATGCTCGACCATCTGGGCATGGTCGAGAAGGGCACGCGCCTGCGCCAGGCGATCCGCGACACCATGGCCAACGACCATGACCACGTCACGCCGGACCTGGGCGGCAAGGGCAACACGCAGAGCTTCGGCGAGGCGATCGCCCGGCGCGTGAAGGCCTGAAACGGATCGCGCGTCGCGGCTCCCGGAAGGCAGCCGCGATGCGCGAGCGAAGTGGCGGGCGTGATGTTTCCCGGTCCGCCTACGGATTCTCGGGCGGCAGCGCCCGGCGCAGGAAATCGGTGAAGTTGCGCAGGTTCGCGGCGTAGCCCTTCGGGTCGCGCGCCTGCACCAGCGTCGAGGCGCCGTGCACGCCCGCGGCCTGGCGATAGTGCGTGACGTTGCTGCCGTGGGCGTCGCGCAGCACCTCCTCGACCTTGTCTTCTTCCTCGGGCCGGGTGGTGATGTAAAACGGCACGGTAAGCTTCGCGGCGGCGCGTTTCACCATGTCCTTGTCGTCGAAATACTCGCCCGGCGAGAAGCTGGCCACGGCGGCCGCGTCCTGCGGATGCCTTGCCGCCAGCACGATGGCCAGCGAGGCCGAGTACGAGCTGCCGACCACCGCGATGCGGGCGTAATGGTGTGCCTTGGCCCAGGCCAGCGCGCCTTCCAGGTCGGGCAGGGCGTCCAGGTAATCGGCCGAGCCGCCGCGCTTCTCCACGGTCTCGTTGCGGCCGCCGAACAGCCCGTCGCCGGAGCGCTGGTCGATGGCCAGCGTGTCGTAGCCCATCTTCGTGAGCACGGGCACCAGCGGGTCGTACTCGTGCCGGCTCGCTCCGGCCTGGTGGAACAGCAAGAGGATGGCGTCGGCCTGCCCACCGGAGGCGTCCTGTCCGGATCGGCTCAGCGTGCCGTAGACGGTACCGCCGTCGCTGGCGCGCAGCGTGATGGGCTCGCCGGCGTGGACGGCGCAGGACAGCAGGATCGACAGAAGGGCGAGGTAGCGCCCGAGCAAGCGGGCAATCCGGGAAGGCATGGCGGTCGCTCCGTGTGGGGTCCGGCGATGGTAACCCTGCATGGGGGGCGCCAGTGCATTGGCCCGGTCACCTCGGCACGGCCGGGGGAGCAGAGGTTGCGGGCGGTGCCTGCACCCCGGCTATGGCGTCCGACCCGCTAGGATTGCGGAGGTCTGTCGCTCCGCACGTCGTGCCCCTGCCCATGCCACTCACCCCCTGGACCTACGTCTACTTCGCCGCCGCCGTGCAGGCCGTGCTGCTTGCGCTGGCGTTGTGGCGCCGTCCGGCGAACCGCGAGGCCAACCGCCTGCTGTCGGCCTGGGTGGCGCTGACCGGCATCGACCTCGCAGTGAAGGCGCTCTACTGGCACCTGCTGACACCCGAGTGGTTCCGAGCCTACCGCTTCGTGGCGCTGTTCCCGTTCCTCTACGGCAGCCTGTTCTACCTCTACGTGCGTGCGCTGACCCGGGATCGCGGGTTCAGGCCGCGCGACCTCGTGCACCTGGCCGGCTTCGGCGTGATGCTGGTGCTCAACGGCTACGTCCTGGTGATGGACCGCGCGCACCTGCAGGCGCTCTCGGCACGCTGGATCGCGGGCGAGCGCTCGGTCGGCGCGTGGTTCGACGTGCCGCTGTTTCTCTACAGCCTTTCCTACGTGCTCGCCGCGCTGGCGCTGGTGCGCGGCTACCGGCGACGCTTGCGCGAACGGCGGTCCGATGCGGACCGCATGTCGCTGCGCTGGATCGACGTCATGGCCGGATTCCAGGTCGTGATCTGGTGCGTGGCGATCGTGCAGGCGCTGGTCTACCTGCCGCTGGTCAACTATGGCCTGTTGTTCGGCCTGGTGGCCGCGTGGGTGTGCGTGATGGGCTGGTTCA
The DNA here is from genome assembly GCF_049727805.1 of Frateuria sp. YIM B11624. Lineage (NCBI taxonomy): Bacteria > Pseudomonadati > Pseudomonadota > Gammaproteobacteria > Lysobacterales > Rhodanobacteraceae > Frateuria > Frateuria sp. YIM B11624. The sequence continues at coordinate 56,344 of NZ_JBCNYA010000017.1, read as the reverse complement.
GCCTGGGCCAGCCGCCGGTAGCGGTCGAGGAGGAACCGCCGTCCGTGCCGCCGCCCGCACCGGCCGGCGGCACGGCCGATGACGCCCGTTTCGACGCAGTGCAGGCGCGCCTGGCCGAACTGATGGGCGGCGCCGCACCGCTCTACCTGGAGCCGGCGCTGACCATCGGCCAGGTCGCCAAGCGCAGCGGCTACCCCGAGTACCTCGTCTCGGCGGTGATCAACCGGCGGCTGGGCGGCAGCTTCTGGGAATACGTCAACAGGCTGCGCGTGGAGGCCGCGCGCGAGCGACTGGCCGATCCGGACGATGCGCGCACCGTCCTGGACATTGCCTACGCCTGCGGCTTCACCTCCAAGTCCACCTTCAACGCGGCGTTCAAGCGGCAGGTGGGACAGACGCCGAGCGGCTACCGCGGGTCGATGCTGCCGCCGCCGCAGGCGGCTGCCGGGCATGCAGGGCGGCGATGACCGCGGCGACCAGGTCGCCGGTGTCGTCGCCGTACCAGAGCGAAATGCCCATGCGCACCACCACCAGTTGCTCCGACGGCACGATCACCACGTACTGGCCGAACGCGCCGCGTGCGTAGTACATGTCCCTGGGCAGTTGGGGCATGCCCCACGGGGCGTCCCAGACCGGCACCATCGTGTCGTTCTTGACGTTGAGCCAGAAGCCGGCGCCGTAGCCGGTGTCCAGCGTCCGCGAGCGGCTGTACGCCACCCAGCCTTCGGGCAGGATGCGCTTGCCGTCGACCACACCGTCATCAAGATAGAGCTGGCCGAAACGGGCGAAGTCGCGCGCCGTGCCGTAGACGCTGCCCGAACCGATCAGCGTGCCGGTCGCGTCCGCCTGGATCACCGTGTGCGCCATGCCCAGCGGCGCGAACAGTTCGTGTCGGGCGAAGCGCCCGGCCGACACGGCGTCGCCGCCGGCCGCGTCGGTGACCATCCGTCCCAGCAGCACGTAGCCCAGGTTGCTGTAGCCCCAGGCCGTGCCCGGCGGATGCTCCAGCGGCGTGTGCGCGGCATAGGCGGCCATGTCCGGCTGCAGGAAGAGCATCCGTGTCAGCGCACTCAGCACGCCGTTGGTTTCGTCGAACGGCAGGCCGCTGTCCATGCGCAGCAGCTGGTCGACCGTGACCGCATGGTGCGGATCGCCCAGTGCGCGCCAGGCGGCGACCGGCGCCGGCTGGTCCAGCCGCAGCTTGCCCTGGCGCACCAGGATGCCGATCAGCGCGTTGGTCACCGACTTGCTCAGCGAGTGCGCCCAGATCGGCGTGTCCGGCCCGTAGCCGGGAGCGTAGCGTTCGGCGACGAGCTTGCCCTGGTGCAGCACCACCACGGCCTTGGTCAGCCGCGGATGGGCCGGGTCCGGCTCGGCGAAGGCACGGTCGAGCGCTTGCTCGATGGCCGGATCGGTCGAACCCACCACGCCTGACGGAAACGGGCTGGCGATGGGCGAGGGCACGAAGCCGGCCGCTTCGGGCACGGGCCCATCGCCATGCACCAGCAGGCAGCCCAGTCCCGGCCGGAACACCGCGCGCGCGGCGAAGCCGCCCAGCACGCTGGCGTGCACCTCGCGGCGGGCGCGGTCCACACGGTAGGCGAGCGCCCAGGCGACGCCGCGCATCAATGGCGCTTCCTCCTCGCGGAACTGCCGGGCCGGGTCCAAGCCGGCGACAAAGACGGCATCGCACAGCCCGCGGCTGACCGAACCGGTGGCCACCCGCAGCATGTCCTTGCCAGTGGTGCCCATCCAGACGGCAGCGCCGGCGGCCAGCAGCAGTACGGCGGCGAGGGCGAACTTCAATGAGCGAACGATCATGGCGGTCTCCGCGAAAAGGAAGGCCAGCATGGGCGGCGGGGGCACCGTCGGCGTCCGGGCCGGCCGTTCCGTACCGCCGCAGGGCGTGCGAGCGTCCGATCCGGCCGGTTCGGACGCCGCTTTTCGTGTTTCCGGCCGGTGCGGCCGGGCCTGCCGGCAGCTCTCCGGAGCTCAACCGAGCCCTTCGACAAAGCCGCGCCGCCAGGTGGGCCAAGCCGGCCGCCACGCCAGCTCGCGCCGGGCCTTGGCATTCGAGCCGCCGCGGATCGCGGTCATCATGGACACGCCGCCCTCGCCGATGAACAACCTGGCGAGCCAGGCCGGCACGTGGTGGGGCCGCTTCGCGCCCACGGCTTCGGCCAGCGCCGGCAGCCAGCTCGAAACGGGCGCGGGCTCGTCGTCGACGATGTTGTACAGGCCCGGGTCTCCGCGCGTGACTGCCGCCACCGTCGCGCGTGCCGCATCGCCGACGTGTATGAAGGACCAGATGCCGCCGCCGTCGCCGACGAGCGGGATCCGCCGCCGCCGCACGAGCTCGACCGTCCTGCCGCCCGTCGAGATATCGGTACCGGGCCCGTACAAGAACCCGTAGCGCAGGGCGATCGCCTCGATACCCTCCGCCCTGTGCACCGCGTCCTCGAGATACCGGAGCGCCGCCAGGGTCTTGCCGAAATGCGCGGGCGGATGCGGATCGAGCGGCGCGTCTTCGGTCTTGATCGGCCCACCCTCCCGGGCGAACGGCCACCCGCAGAAGCTCTGGGCGATGAAGCGGCGTGCGCCCGCCTTGCGTGCCGCGGCGAGCATCACGTCCGTGACCTCGGTACGCAGGCGGTTGGTCCGGGCGAAATCCTCGTCGAACCTCCTGAGGTCGATGGCCGCGGGGATGGCCGTGAGCTGGTGGATGACCACCTGCGGCTTCGCGTCCATGATGGCCACCGTCAATTGCGCCTTGTCGAAGGCGTCGGCAACGGCCACGTGCGCCCCCAGCGCCCGTAGCTGTTCGGCCTTGTGCGCCGACCGGCCCAGCACGACGACTTCGTGCCCGGCTGCCAGCAGGAGTGGCACCAGGCTCTTGCCGATGGCCCCGCTACCGCCCGCGACGAACACCCTCACAACAGGCTCCAGCGAGACGCGAGCCCGTAGAGATGCGCGAGTCCGACAAGCAGGCACAGGCCGGAGGACACCATCCAGAACAGCCCCGAGTTGCCCGGGAAAAAGCGCCGCAGCCATGGAAAGGCAAGCGCACGTCCCAGATAGGCGGTACAGACGAGCAAGAGCACGGCACGGGTCAACGGCAGGCGGGCCACGACGCCGGCGCCGGACAGCGCATAGGCGGACCCGGTCGCCAGGATGCCGGCGATGGCCCAGGTGGCGAGCGCAGGCTCGGGCTTGCCGGCCTCGACGGCGCGGGCGACCTTCTCGCCCGCGCCCATGAAACGGTATGCGGGCGCGCCGATGGCGATGCAGGCCAGATGCGCTGCCGCGGCCGCGGCGTCGAAGCATGCGGCAGCGACAAGCACCTGGGCGCCCGGCGCGGTCACGATGGCTGCCTTACGCGTCCGCGTCCAGCGGCTTGCGCTGCAGGACCACGTGGCGCTGAAGGGAATCGAGCTCGCAACCGACGATGCGGAAACCGTGCTTCAGATTGAGCATGATCATCGACGGGTTGTCCGTCCTCGTGCGCGTCTCGACGAAACGGAAGCCGTCCGTGCGCAGGTCGCGGTGTTGAAGCTGCATGAGTGCGGTGGCGATCCCGCATCGCCGGAATTCGGTCCTCACGCCGCCCAGCCAGCTGAAAAAGCTGCCCGGCATGCCGGTGTGGCCGAGCTTGAAGCCGACGACGTTGCCGCGGTCGCGCGCCGTCCAGAGCGACAGCCCGTGCACCATGCCGGCGCGTGCCTCGATGTGGACCGGGTCCAGGCGCGGAAGCACTTCGCGGCAGAGCTCCAGGACGATCGCGACCGCTTCATCGCGCGGGCCGTCGAACCGCGCAAAGGTCGGTACGCCCGGCGGCGCTGCCGTGCGCGGCGCGTTTTCGGTCGTGGCTGCGGTGGACGGCAAGTCCATGGTCGTTGTCCTGTTGGTGGTCATTCCGGAGCGGGGATTTGACGGCGTCCGTGTGGCGCGGGCATGGCCCGGCCGCGTCTATATCCAGACATCGTTGCGGGCCGTTCGCTCGCCACCCTCGTCCCCGGTGTTCAGGACGCCGCGCGGCTCGATCAGCAGCATCCTCACCTCGTGTTCCGCATACGGCTTGTGCTCGACGCCCTTCGGCACGACGTACATCTCGCCCTTGCCCAGGTTCACGTGGCCGTCCCTGAAGTCGATCCGCAGATTGCCTTCGAGAACGATGAAGGTCTCGTCGGTATCGCGGTGGTCGTGCCAGATGAAATCGCCCTGGATCTTCACGATCTTGAACTGGTAGTCGTTCATCTCGGCGATCACCTTGGGCGCCCAGTGCTCGTCGAACAGACCGAACTTTTGCTCCAGGTTTATCGGCTCGTAGCGCACGGCGCGTTCTCCAGGCTGGACGGTTTCGAAGGGGACGGAATCGGGATCGGGCTTGCCATCAGGAACGCGTCGGCCAAACGGCCCGGGTCAGGGACGGCGCGCCTCGATCCCTCGACTCTACGTCGCGGCGGCGATCAATGGGCGCCGGGCTTGTAGCTGCCACCGATCGTGCGCGCGGCGATGTTGATCCGGTTCCAGCCGTTGATGGTGGCGACCAGCAGGGTGAGGTCGACCAGCCCCTCTTCATCGAAGTGCTGCCGGGCCTGCTCGTAGAGCGCGTCGGACACTGCTTCGTGCGAGTTGAGTTCGGTCAACTCCTCGGCCCAGGCCAGGGCGATGCGTTCGCGCTCGCTGAACAGGGTGGTCTCGCGCCATGCGGGCAGCACGTACAGGCGCTGCTCGGTTTCGCCGCCGGCGCGGGCGTCCTTGCTGTGCATGTCCAGGCAATAGGCGCAGCCGTTGATCTGCGAGCAGCGCATCAGCACCAGTTCGATCAGTGCCGGCTCCAGCCGGCCGGCGGCGTGGATCTGCTTGCCGAGCTCGACCAGCGGCATCATTGACTTGTAGTGGCGTTGGATGGCGAAACGGGACATGTGGAACTCCTGGTGGGTAAGACGGCGTTGGGAAGGCGGCCCGGATGCGGGCCATTCGATGCAAGGACGCGGCAGCCACGTTTTTCGTGACTGCCGCCGGCCGGTGAACCCTCAGCCGTGCTCGCCGACCGTGTAGCTGCCGCCGATGGTGCGCACGGCGATGTTGAGCCGGTTGAAGCTGTTGATCACGCCGATCAGCAGGATCAGGTCGACCAGCGCAGCATCGTCGAAGTGCTGGCGGGCCTGCTCGTAGAGGGCATCCGGCACCGCCTGGGGCGAGGCCAGCTCGGTGAGTTCCTCGGTCCAGGCCAGGGCGATGCGCTCGCGCTCGCTGAACAGGTTGGTCTCGCGCCAGGCCGGCAGCACGTACAGGCGCTGCTCGGTTTCGCCGGCGGCGCGGGCGTCCTTGCCGTGCATGTCCAGGCAATAGGCGCAACCGTTGATCTGCGAGGCGCGCATCAGCACCAGGTCGACCAGCACCGGTTCGAGGCGGCCGGCAGTGCGGATGTTCCTGGCGACGGTGACCAGCGGCATCATCGCCGGGTAATGGGGTTCGAGGGGGAAGCGGGACATCGGGGACGCTCCTTGGCATGCACGGCTCGGAATGGGCCGTTCAGTGCAAGGACGCCGCGTGCTCCGGTTTCGTGACGGCCAGCAGCCGCGCCAGCTTGCCGGGATGCCGCAGCCCGTGGATGGCGGTGATGCGCTCACCTTCGCACTCGACCCAGATCACCGAGCTCAGGGTGCCGCCCGCCCACATCAGCAGCGCCGGCGCGCCGTTGAGGGTGGTCAGCTCGTAGTGCGGCAGGTAGAGGCGCGCATTGGTGGCGATCTGCATGTACAGGCGGGCCAGCCGCTCCGCGCCGTGCAGCGGACGCAGCACCGCGCGGACCACGCCGCCGCCGTCGCTGATCTGGATCGCGTCCTCGGCGAACAGCGCGCGCAACGCGTCCAGACTCGGCTGCGCCATAGCGGCGACGAAGCGCTCGAGCATGCGCCGCTGCGCCTGTGCATCCACGCTGAAGCGCGGCCGCCCTTCGCGCAGGCGGGTCCTGGCGCGGTGCACGCGCTGGCGGCAGGCGTCCTCGCCGATGCCGAGGATCGCGGCGGCCTCGGCATGGCTGTAGTCGAACACCTCGTTGAGCAGGAAGGCGGCGCGTTCGTCCGGGCTCAGCCGTTCGAGCAGCAGCAGAAAGGACAGGGTGATCGTCTCGCCGCGCTCGGCCTCGGCCTCGGGATGCTCGGCCTCGGGCACCAGCGGCTCGGGCAGCCAGGGACCGGTGTAGTGCTCGCGCTCGGACTTGGCGCGGCGCAGGCGGTCCAGCGCCAGGCGCGTAGTCACGGTGACCAGCCAGGCTTCGGGGTCGTCCAGCACGGTGGTGTCCTGCGCGTGCCAGCGCAGCCAGGCGTCGTGCAGCACGTCCTCGGCGTCGGCCGGCGTGCCGAGCATGCGGTAGGCCAGCCCGAACAGGCGCGGGCGGTGTTGCTGGAACAGGGCGGTCTGGCTATCCATGGGCTTCTCCGGTGGGATACGGCCAGGACGCGCGACCGGCGCGAAACGTGACCGGCCCAGGCTCCTAGCGCACCAGCGGCCAGGGCGCCAGGAACACCAGCCAGATCAGCAGCACGATGCCGGCGTACTTCAGGCCACGGAACAGTTTCGGGTGGCGCCGCTTGAACGCCTTGCTGCGCTCGCGGCTGCGCTGGTTGAGCGCGAACATGCGGTTGACGAAGCCGACCTTCTCGCTGCCGGCGTCGGAATTGGGCGAGGCGGTGATCTTGCCCATGAACGCGCCAACGCGATGGTTGATCGCGCCCATCCAGCGCGTGCGCAGCGGTCGCTCGATGTCGGCGAACAGGATCACGCGGGTCTGGTCGGTCTTGTTCTCCACCCAGTGCACGTAGGTCTCGTCGAACACCACGTCCTTGCCGTCGCCCCAGGCGTGCTCCTCGCCATCGACGAAGATGCGGCAGTCGCGCGAATTGGGCGTGATCAGGCCAAGGTGATAGCGCAAAGATCCCGCGAACGGGTCGCGGTGCGGATTGAGCTTGCTGTGCGGCGCCAGCGTGGCGAACATCGCGGCCTTGATGCTGGGGATCGCCTTGAGCAGCTCGACGGTCTTGGGGCACAACGCCTCGGCCGAGGCCAGCGGCTCGCCGTACCACTTGAGGTAGAAGCGCTTCCAGCCCTGCTTGAAGAAGCTGTTGAAGCTGGCGTCGTTGTGCTTTTCCGCGGCGCGGATGTAGCCCTCGTCGAACAGGTGCAGGGCTTCCTCGCGGATGGTCTGCCAGTTGGCCTGCAACAGGTCCAGTTGCGGGAAGCCGCGGCGGTCCAGGATCGGCCGCGCCGGCACCGCCGAGAAGGCGTACATCAGCAGGTTGTACGGCGCGAAGATCGCCGAGTGGTCGACCAGCTGGCGATCGAAGCGCAGCCGTGCCCGCCCGCGCAGGTGCACCAGCAGCACGCAGAACGCGAACAGCAGGAACAGCAGCAGGACGATCAGGCGGGGGGTGAGGATCATGGGCTGGATCGTGGGTAGGGCGCTTCATTCTACGCTGGCGCGCCTCGCTCGGAGCGAGGCTTGCTCCCTCTCCCCTCCGGGGAGAGGGCTGGGGTAAGGGGCGGCTCTTGCGGCAGGCGTAGATCGAAGCATGGCTCTGGTGCTGTTCCCCGCAAGCCCCGCCCCCTCACCTCAATCCTCTCCCCGTAGGGGAGAGGAAGCAAAGGCAAAGAGCCATGCTCATGCCCTCACCTCAGTCCTCTCCCCGGAGGGGAGAGGAGGCAAAAGCGCCGCTAATCCGTCACATCCGGCTCGAAGAAACTCCAGCGGATCTCCGGAAACTGCGCCTTCATCGCCCGCTCCACCGTATTGATCGCCTCGATCAGCGCGCGGTCGCCGGCGCACGGCTCCATCTTCGCCTTGACCGACACCATCACGTCCGCGCCCATCTGCAGCGTGATCAGGTTGAGCACCTGCGCCACCTCCGGGCGGTTTGTAAGGAACGCCTGCAGCTCGGCGCGGCGGCGCGGCTCCACGCCCTGTCCGATCAGCAGCGCCTTGACCTCCACCGCCAGCGCCACGGCCACCACCACCAGCAGCACGCCGATCGCGATGGTGCCCATGGCGTCGAACATCAGGTTGCCGGTGAGCATGGTCGCGCCCACCGCCAGCGCCGCCAGGCATAGGCCGATCAACGCCGCCAGGTCTTCGCCGAAGATCACCAGCAGCTCGCTGGAGCGCGTCTCGCGGAACCACGTCCACAGGTTCTGCTCGCCGCGCGCCTTGTTGACCTCCTGCATGCAGCCGCGCATCGAGATGCCCTCGGCGACGATGCCGAACACCAGCACGCCCAGCGCCAGCCACGGCCACTTCAGCGGTTCGGGATGGCTGAGCTTGTGCACGCCCTCGTAGACCGAAAACATGCCGCCCACGCTGAACAGCAGGATCGCCACCAGGAACGACCAGAAGTACAACGCGCGGCCCCAGCCCAGCGGGTACTCGTCCGAGGGCGGCCTCTTCGCCTGGCGCATGCCCAGCAGCAACAGGCCCTGGTTGCCGCAGTCGGCCAGCGAATGCACCGCCTCGGCGAGCATCGCGCCCGAGCCCGTGACCACCGCGGCGACCAGCTTGGCGATGAAGATGGCGAAATTCGCGCCGAGCGCGAGGAAGATCGCCTTGAGTGAATTTGCGTGGCCGGACATGCTTCGATTCCCTGCGGTTGGCCGGTCAGTTTAGGGCAGGTGGAAGATCGGGCGAACCGGTGGAATCGCCCTTCGACTGCGCCTGCGGCCCGCGCCCGGGGCGAACGCCTCTGGTCAGGCCGAAGCACCGAAGTCGAAGGGCCTGACGCGAGGCGTCAGCGGATGCCGACGCCTACGCCCACGCCGAAGTGCACGTTGTTCTTGCCCTTGTTCATCTCGTCGGCGGTCCACACGTGCGACTGGTTCACCTGCACCAGCGGGAACACGTAGTCGGCCTGGCCGACCTTGCCCGCGCGGCTGCCGCTGAGCTGGCCGCTGACCGTGATCAGCCCGCCGGCCGGGTAGTCCAGCGACTCGACGTAGCCGGGCATCACCGCGATGAAGCGCCCGCCGCCGCTGTCGTTGGCCTGCGGCCGCTGCGACTTGTCCAGCGGGTAGGCGAGGATTTCCACCTCGCTGTGGTCGGCGAGGTTGTTGACGCCGACGATGCGCCCGCCCCAGATCACCTGGCGGCTGGCGAACTGCTCGGGCGACTGCGAGACCTGGAAGGGCTGCGCGGTCACCGCATCGGGCGCGGCCTTGTAGATCGGCGCGGGGGCGCAGGCCGCCAGCGCGAGCAGCGTGGCCGGCACGAGCGAACGGAACATGATCGAAGCGAGGCGGATGCGCATGGCGGGCTCCTGACCTTGGCGGGAAGGCCGCGGCGGAACGCCGCCGCGGTGCGCAGCGAGCTTAGCGGCGACCGTGTGAACGCGGTAGCGGCGACGGTGGCGGCGCGGCGGCGCCTTCCTCGGCCAGCCAGTCCAGCCGCCACTCGGCCGGGCGTTCCTGCGACAGCAACCGCGCCAGCGCGCGCAGCGGTTCGCGCAAGCTCTCGTCCAGCTTCCACGGCGCGTTGACGATGGCCATGCCCGAACCGTTGAGCCGCAGCGGCGAGTCGTCCGGATGCACCAGCAGCTCGGCGCGCAGCACCCGGCGGGCGCCGCAGTGGCCGAGCCAGCGCAGGAACGGCTGCACCTGACTGCGCTGCTTGACCGGATACCACACGGCGTAGACGCCGGTCGGCCAGCGCACCAGCGCAGCCTTGAGCGCCTGCTCGATCAACCGGTACTCGGCTTCCTGCGCCTCGTAGGGCGGATCGATCAGCACCAGGCCGCGCTTCTCCTTCGGCGGCAGCAGCGCCTTGAGCGCCTCGTAGCCGTTGCGCTCGTGCACGTGCATGCGCCTGTCGTGGTGGAACAGCTCGCGCAGGCGCGCGGCCTCCTCCGGGTGCAGCTCGCACAACTGCGCGCTGTCGGTCTCGCGCATCGCGCGGGCGGCCTGCAGGGGCGAGCCGGGATAGAGCTTCAGGCCGTGCTCGTTGCCGGGCAGGGCGAGCAGGCCGTCCAGCCAGTGCCGCAGCAGCGGCGGCAGCGTGCCGCCGGCGCTGGCGTGCGGACCGACGTCGGGAAACAGTAGCCGGCCCACGCCATCGCGCCACTCGCCGGTCTTCTCGGCCTCCTTGCCCTCCAGCGCATAGCAGCCGCTGCCGGCGTGGGTGTCGATCACGGCGAATGGCGTGGGCTTGGCCTTCAGCGCATCGATCAGCGCGGACAGCACGATGTGCTTGAGGACGTCGGCGAAATTGCCGGCGTGGTAGGCGTGGCGGTAATTCATCGCGCCAGTATAGGGGCGGCGCGCCTTCAGTCCGTCGCGTTGTGCGCCTCGCTGACGCCCATCAGTTCCGGTTGTGCCGCCGCGCCGCGCCGGCTCAGCCACGGATGCGCGAACACCGCGGCCAGGATCACCGCCACGCCGAGGTAGAACGGCCAGGCCAGCTCGCGCTGCTCGCCCAGCAGCACCACCGCCAGCACGATCGCGTAGACCGGTTCCAGGTTGGTCACCATCTGGGTGCCGAATGCGCTCAGGTGGCGCAGCGCGACCAGCGCCAGCGCGAACGGCAGCAGCGTGCAGCCGAAGGACAGCAGCACCAGCAGGACCGCATCATGTGCGCCCGGCAGCACGAACGCGGCCCCGGCATGCGGCAGCCACGGCACCAGCAGGCTGAGGAACAGCGTGCCGGTGCCCAGTTCCAGGCAGGTCACCGTCAGCGGGTCGCCGTGCTCGACCAGCCGCTTGTTGCACGCGCTGAACAGCGCCACCAGCAGCGCCGAGGCGGTGCCCACCACCAGTCCCAGCCGCATCGCCGTCGGCACGCCGCCGACCACCAGCGCCACGCCTGGCACTACCGCCACGCCGAGCAGCAGTTCGCGCGGATCGAAGCGGCGGCGCGCGATCCAGGGCTCGACGAAGGCCAGGAATACCGGCCCGAGCGCGATGCAGGTCGCACCCACCGAGGCATTCGAGAGCTTGATCGCCGCATAGAAGGTGAGCCAGTGCAGCGACACCAGCACGCCGATGCCCGCATACGCCCAGCGCAGCCGCGCCGGCATCGCACGCAGTCCGCGCCACACCCGCGGCGTCGCCAGCAGCGCCAGCGTCACCAGCAGCATGCGCCACCACACCAGCGCCGAGGCCGGCAACGTGATCAGCTTGCCCAGGATCGCGGTGAAACCCCACAGCACCACGCAGAAGTGGATCTGCAGGCGGGCCTTGGCAATGGCTTGCATGGTGGACGTGTTCGCGCGGAGGGGAGGCGCGATTGTAGGAGGCGACGGGGTTGTTCGGATGGCCGATCGCGCGAAAGGCGCCCATCCGCCTTCGGCACCTTCCCCCGTTGCACGGGGGAAGGCTCGATCGTGAGGCCTCACGTCCAGTCATCCCCGTACCCGGGCTGGTTCGACCGGGAAGGGCGAACAAATCCTTCCCCCGCGCGCGGGGGAAGGTGCCCGAAGGGCGGATGGGGGCGCTCCCGCGGGTGACCGCAACCTGCGGCTACTTCACCTCGCGCGACGGAATGTTGATGCTGCACAGGTCGATCGCGCCGGCCGGGTTCGTGTAGAACGCGTCGCGGCGATTGCGCTTGGCCTCGACCAGCTTGGCGAACGTGGGGCTGTCGGTACGCAGCACTTCGATCTTCGGCCGCTGCGCCGCGGGCAGGTCGGCAGCCAGCCGCACCGACTCGATCGGTACCCGCATCGACTTGTCCGTATAGAAGCCCATCGGCGCCGGCCCGCGCGGCAGGGCGGAGAGCAGCTCCATGCCCTCGATCACGCGGCCGGCCACGGCCAGGTTGCGGTCCAGTCCGCGCGGGGCCTGGCCGATGATCGCGTAGAGCGCACTGCCGTTGCCGGTTTCGGGTCCGACGTCGCGCGCCACGCCCACGGTGCCGTAGCAATGCGTGATCCACTCGCGGCCCCCGGCCGGATCGCGCGCGACGGGGAAGCCTTCGGAGAAGCCCACTTCCTTCGCGTACACGTCGCCGTCGCGGAGCGGCGTCCACTCCAGCTTCGGATCGATCGCGCGGGTGAATTCCGGCGGCAGGGTCGCCTTGGCGCTGCCCAGCGGCTTGACGTGGGGCTTGTCCTCGTCGTCCGCGGCCGGATCGTCCCACTGGGTGACGAAGTTGTCCTGCACGCGCACGATCGCCAGCCCGTCGAAGTAATGCTCGCGCACCAGCGTGCGGATGTTGGCCGCGTGCAGCGGGGTGAAGTCCGGCGCCAGCTCGATCAGCACGTGGCCGCTGGGCAGCTTCATGTCGAGCAGGTTTGCCGGATCCGGCGTGCGCCATTCCTGCGGTTTCGATTGCGCCAGCAGTTCCTTGGGCGTCGGCGTGGGCCTGGCGTGGTCGGCCAGCGCGGGCAGGGCGAACAGGCTGGCGAGCGTGATGGCGAGAAGCGTGCGGCGCATGCGAAGGTCCCCTGCTGGCATGGATGAAGCCCGAAGCTTATAGCGTCCACCCGGTCGTGCGGTCGATGGGCGCGCCCTCCGCATGGCGTGTCGCTTTTCCAGCCTTCGTTTGCTTTTCGTTGGCCTGCATCCTTACCGCTGGCGAACGCCCCGGGGATCATCGGCTAACCAACGCCGTGCTATTCCTGCGCTCGAACGGGGTGCCGGCAGTCGGCCGGCTGCAGGACAATCAGGGGTTTCTTTCATTGGGAGCGACTATGCGTCTACGTATCCTGGCGGCCGCCGTCCTCGCCTGCGTCATGGCCCAGCCGGCGCTCGCGGGCGATGCCGACGCGTGGCCCACCAGCGTGGAGCTGGGCAACGGCGTCAATGCGGGCCTCAAGGGCCTGCTGCAGTACGACTTCAATCGCTTCAGCGACGATCGCCTGCCCGATGGCAGCGATCGATTCGACGATGCACAGACCTGGCGGCGCCAGGAATTCAATCTCTACGTCGAGAAGAAGGGCGCCTTCACGATCAACGCCGGCTACGACTTCCAGGCCAACAGCTGGGTGGACAACTACGTCGGCGTCGAAACCCATGCGGGCCGCTTTCGCGTCGGCCAGTTCAAGACGCCGGTGGGCTGGGAGGACGGCAACATCTCCACCGGCAACGTCACCTTCATGGAGCGCAGCCTGCCTGAGCAGGCGGTGTACGAAGGCCGCCGCGTGGGCCTGGACTGGGTCTACCAGGGCACCCCGCACTGGCTGCTGCAGGCGGGCTTCTTCACCCGCCACGACCTCAACGACGACGCGGCCGGCCAGACCTTCGCCGGGCGGGTGGTCTACAACCCGGTGCAGGAACAGGGCCAGGTGGTGCACCTGGGCCTGTCCGCCTCGCGCGAGCTGCGCGACGACCGTACCGGCCGCATCCGCGCTCGCCCGGAGGTGAACCTCACGCCGGTGCGGCTGGTCGACACCGGCACGCTCGAGGGCGTCGACCGGCTCGACCGGCAGGGCCTCGAGGCCGCCTGGATCCATGGTCCGGTGCTGCTGCAGGGCGAGTACCTGGCGATGCAGGCGATCCGCCCGGAGCAGCGCGACTTCCACAGCCACGGCTACTACCTGTTCGGCGCCTGGGCGCTGACCGGCGAATCGCGCGACTACAAGGCCGGCTCCGTCGGCGGGCTCAAGCCACGGCACGACTGGGGCGCGCTGGAACTGGCCTTGCGCTACGCCACGCTCGACCTGGACGACGGCGCGGTGATGGGCGGGCGTGAGCACGACTGGACGCTGGGCCTGAACTGGTACATCGACGATCACTTCAAGCTGCAGGCCAACGTGATCCGCGCCTTCAGCGACCGCGGCAACCTACCGCTGGATCCCACCATCTACGCGCTGCGCGCCCAGCTCAGCTTCTGACCGGCGGATCATCGGCAGGCGGGTCGGCGGCGTCGCCACGCCGACCCGCCACAGCCAGCGATCGCCGGCGATGGGCCCACCGTCGCGATCGAGCGGAAAGATCACCGCGTGGCTGGGCGAGACGTACAGCCCGTCGCCGTCGCGCAGGCCCATCCGCGCCAGGTCCTCGCTGGCGATGTCGGCCTCCAGCGGGTGGTCCAGCGCCGCCACCTCCAGGTCCAGGTGCGCCACGCTGCCGGCCAGGTAAACGTGGCGCAAACGTGCGCGCCACGCGCCGGGCATGGGGGCGGTGGACAGGGTCAGGTGCTCCGGGCGCACGTAGGCGATCGCCTGCGCGTGTTCGCCCATCCAGGGGTCGTTGGCGAAGGTCCAGCCACCGGCGGCGAAGCGCTCGCCCTCGCGGCGCAGGGTGAGACGGTTGGCCTTGCCGATGAATTCGCAGACGAACGGCGTCGCCGGTTGCTGATAGATCTCCCGCGGCGTGCCGACCTGCTCGATCCGCCCGCGGTTCATCACCGCGATGCGGTCGGCCAGCTCCAGCGCCTCTTCCTGGTCGTGGGTGACGAACACGGTGGTCAGCCCCAGCTCCTCGTGCAGCCGGCGCAGCCAGCGGCGCAGGGCCACGCGCACCTGCGCGTCCAGGGCGCCGAACGGCTCGTCGAGCAGCAGCAGCTCCGGCTCGACCGCCAGCGCGCGCGCCAGCGCCACGCGCTGGCGCTGGCCGCCGGAAAGCTGCGAGGGATAGCGCTTGCCGAAGCCGTCCAGCTGCACGCGCTTGAGCAACTGCTCCACGCGCGCATCGATCTCCGCGCGCTTGGGGCGCATGCGCCGCGGCCGCACGCGTAGCCCGAACGCCACGTTCTCGGCCACGGTCAGGTGACGGAACAGCGCGTAGTGCTGGAACACCAGCCCCACGTTGCGCTCGCGCGGCGCGGCAGCCAGGAAGTCCCTCCCGTTGAACTCCACGCGGCCGCTCTCCGGATAGTCCAGCCCGGCGAGGATGCGCAGCAGCGTGGTCTTGCCCGAGCCGGACGGCCCGAGCAGCGCGAGGAACTCGCCCGGCGCAATGCTCAGGCTGACGTCGTTGAGCGCCGGGTAATCGGAGAAGCGGCGGTTGAGGCGGGTCAGTTCGAGGGTCATGCGTCGGTTCCTCGCAGGGGAAGCGTCCGGGCGCCCTCCCGTGCCGGCGGGGGAGAGAGAACGGCGGGTGCGGTTCGAGAGTGGGACATGGCGTCACCGCCCGCCCGGCGCGTGCGCGGCGAGCTCGTCGCCGTAGCGCCATTCCAGCGCGATCCTGATCGCCAGCGTCAGCAGCGCCAGCAAGGCCAGCAGCGAGGCGACGGCAAACGCGCCGACGTAGTCGTACTCGTTGTAGCGCATCTCCACTTCGAGCGGGATGGTGGTGGTCAGCCCGCGGATGTGCCCGGACACCACCGACACCGCGCCGAACTCGCCCATCGCCCGCGCATTGCACAACAGCACGCCGTAGAGCAGCGCCCAGCGGATGTTCGGCAGCGTCACGCGGAAGAACATCTGCCAGCCGTTGGCGCCCAGCACGCGGGCCGCCTCCTCCTCGTCGTTGCCTTGCGCCTGCATCAGCGGGATCAGCTCGCGCGCCACGAACGGCAAGGTGATGAACATCGTTGCCAGCACCAGCCCCGGCACGGCGAAGATGATGCTCACGCCGTGTGCCTCCAGCCACGGCCCGAACCAGCCCTGCGCGCCGAACAGCAGCACGTAGACCAGGCCCGAGACCACCGGCGACACGGAGAACGGCAGGTCGATGAAGGCACCCAGCAACGCCTTGCCGCGGAACTCGAAGCGTGCCATCGCCCAGGCCGCGGCGATGCCGAACACCAGGTTCACCGGCACCGCGATGGCCGCCACCAGCACGGTCAGCCAGATCGCCGAGCGCGCCTCGTCCTGGCCGATGGCGTCGAAGAACGCGCCCGCGCCCTGCCGGAACGCTTCGACGAACACCACCGACAGCGGCAGCAGCAGGAACACGATAAGAAACACCACCGCGGCGAGCGTGAGCAGCCCTCGCCCGAGCACCCGTGCCCAGCCCAGGGGACGCGTACGGCGGCGGCTCATGGCGCGCTCTCCGCCCAGCGATGGCTCCAGCGCTGCAGCAGGGTGATCACCAGCAGCAGCACGAACGAGAATGCCAGCATCGCCACGCCCAGCGCGGCCGCGCCGGCGTAGTCGAACTGCTCGAGGCTTTGCACGATCAGGAGCGGCGCGATCTCCGACTTCATCGGGATGTTGCCGGCGATGAAGATCACCGAGCCGTACTCGCCCACCGCGCGTGCCAGCGCCAGCGCGAAGCCGGTCAGCAGGGTCGGCATCAGCATCGGCAGGATCACTTTCAGGAAGATCTGCCAGCGCCGGGCGCCGAGCGTCTCGGCCGCTTCCTCCACGTCGTGTTCGAGCGTCTCCAGCACCGGCTGCAGCGTGCGCACCACGAACGGAAAGCCGACGAACACCATCGCCACCAGCACGCCCCACGGCGTATAGGCGACCTTGATGCCGAGCGCGGCCAGCCATTGGCCGATCCAGCCGTTGGGGGCGTACAGCGCGGTCAGCGCGATGCCCGCCACCGCGGTAGGCAACGCGAACGGCAGGTCCACGATCGCGTCGAACAGGCGCCGCCCGGGAAAGCGGTAGCGCACCAGCACCCACGCCACCAGCAGGCCGACCACTACGTTGATCGCTGCCGCCAGCGTGGCACCGCCAAAACTGAGCTTGAGCGCCGCCAGCGTGCGCGGCACGCGCAGCAGCTCGATGAGGCCGCCCAGCCCCAGCCCGGAGGCCTTCCAGGCCAGCGCCGCCAGCGGCAGCAGCACGATCAGGCCCAGGTAGGTAAGCGAGTAGCCCAGGCTGAGATTGAAACCCGGCAGGATCCGTCCTCGTCGCATGTCAGCTCCCCGGGCCGATCTGGTCGAAGATGGCGCCGTCGGCGAAAAACTTCGCATTCACCTGGCTCCAGCTGCCGAAGGTGTCCTTGAGCGTGAACAGGTGCACCTTGGGGAACTGGCTGGCGTACTTCGCCATCACCTGCCCCGAGCGCGGGCGGTAGTGGTGCTTGGCGGCGATCTCCTGGCCCTGCGGCGAGTAGAGGAACTTCAGGTACGCCTCGGCGGCCGCACGCGTGCCGTGCTTGTCGACGTTGCGGTCGACCACCGCCACCGACGGCTCGGCCAGGATGCTCATCGAGGGCGCCACGATCTCCACGTCGGCGCCGCCCATCTCCTGCTTCGCCAGCATCGCTTCGTTCTCCCACGCCAGCAGCACGTCGCCGATGCCGCGCTGGACGAAGGTATTGGTGGCGCCACGCGCGCCGGTATCGAGCACCGGCACGTGCTTGTACAACTGGTGTACGAAGGCCTTGGCTTTGGCCTCGTTGCCGCCCGGCTGCCTGAGCGCGTAGCCCCAGGCGGCGAGGAAGTTCCAGCGCGCGCCGCCGGAGGTCTTGGGATTGGGTGTGATCACCTGCACGCCGGGACGCACCAGGTCGGACCAGTCGCGGATCTTCTTCGGGTTGCCCTTGCGCACGAGGAACACGATGGTCGAGGTGTAGGGCGCGCTGTTGTCAGGCAGGCGCTGCTCCCAGTCGCGCGCGAGCAGGCCGCGCTCGGCCAGCACGTCGACATCGTGCGCCAGCGCCAGCGTCACCACGTCGGCCGGAAGTCCGTCGACCACCGCCCGCGCCTGCTTGCCCGAGCCGCCGTGCGACATGCGGATGACCACGCGGTCGCCGTGCTGCGCCTTCCACTGCGCGGCGAAGGCTTGGTTGGCATCGCGATAGAGCTCGCGCGTCGGGTCGTACGAGGCGTTGAGCAGGGTCACGTTCTTGGCCGCCGCCGCACCCGCGGCCAGCGTGCCGAGGACGGCGCACAGCGCAATCAGCTTCTTCATGGAGTCTCCCTAACGAATGGATCGTTGCTCGCCGCACACCGGGCACGCGCCGGGCGCGGACACCCGTTCCTGCGGCCATGCCGCAGGTCTGGCGTGATCGGCTTTCTGTCTTTCCCTGGGTCGGGCGATTACGCCGGGTCTTGCCGGCGCAAGGCAGCGGCCGCGGGTGCTTCCCAGTCGTCGAATGCCTTGTGCGGCAGCGGACGACAGGCCCCTGGGCGATGGCTGCCTGCGGCCGTGGCCATGGCGGCCGGGCTTCGCGGGGCGGTGCGGATGTCGAGTGCGTCGTGCATGGTCGTACCTCGGGAATCGGCGTACTCGAGTCGCACTCCAGCACAGCTGCGGTTAAGCATCCGCTAGACATTCGTCGCGGATAGCGCAGCAATCGCGTCCACGTTTTCCTAACAAGCGCACGTGCGTCGGCCGAACCCGCGCGCCGCGGATGGATGGCCAACCGTTGCGCCGAGGGAGGTGCCGGCAGATCAACCGGTGTCGGCCTGGGCGACCGGCTCGGCCACCTCGTCCATGCGCAGTGCGGGCAGGGGAATGCGTACCGTTGCCGTCGTGCCGTTACCGTCGGACGACCACTGGATCTCGCCGCCAAGCTGCGTGGCGAACAACCGGTTGAGCCTCGATCCCAGCCCGCTTCCTGCTGCGTCGCTGCGCATGCCGCAGCCGCGATCGCTGACGGTGACGTGCAGCCACGTGCCCCGCCTCGCGGCATGCACGGCGATAGGACCGGGCGCGCCGCCATAGGCATACTTGGCCGCATTGGTGAGCAACTCGGTCACCACCAGGCCCAGGCTGATCGCGGTGTCGGCGGCGAGCCCGGTTTCGCAGGCATCGACCACCAGTTGCTGCATCCATCCCTCGCCCCAGGATTGCGCAAGGTCCGTGCCTAGCTGGCCCAGGTACGCGTCCAGCCGCACGACGCGCGCATCGTCGGGCTGGCTAAGTTGCCGGTGCACGGCGCCCACCGCGGCCAGGCGGCCCGCCGCGGCCTCCAGTTCGGTACGGACCTCGCCTCCGGCCGCCTGCCGCGCCTGCAGCCGCAGCATCGCGGCGACGATATGCAGGCTGTTCTGCATGCGGTGATGGGCTTCCTGCACCAGCAATCCGGCCTGCCGCTGCCGCTCGTGGGCCTCGCATGCCTCGATCCGCATCGCGCACTCGCGCACCACCAGCTCGCAGGCGAGGCGGACGGCGCAAGGCACGGGCCGAGGCGTGGCGTGATGGCAGGCGACCGCTCCCCACGGCCGGCCGCGCACCATGATCGGTAGCCACAGCGATGCGGCCACGCCCAGGCGTTCGAGCTGCGCACGATGCGCCGCTCCGCCGCCGCGCAGGACGCAGTGGCCGAGATCGGGATCCAAGCCGTGCGCCTGTGCGCGAAACACCGGCACCGGCAGCCGAGCGAGGTCGGGCGCTGCGTGGAAACCCACGCCATCGCCGTCGGGCGCAAACGGCAGGGGCAGAACGCCAACGAGCGATGGCGGCGACATGGAGATGGCTTCCTCCATGGCCGCCACCACGGCTGTGGTCCCGGCGGCGAAGCGCCCGATGGCCACACACTCGTACCCGGTGAGCTGACGCAGTGCCTTCGCGCAGGCCGCGCAGGTGGCTTGCACGTCGGAGCACGATTCGAAGGCCGCGCAGGCGTGGTGGATGGCAGCGGCGGCTGCCACTGCGTGGGGTTCGTCCGCGGGTGCCGGCTCGAATTCCAGTAGGGTGTACGGCCCACTGCGATGGGCCGAAACGTCCCAGCCGCTGCGGTCGTGATCGAGCCAGCGGCCCACGTGGCGGGGATGCGCCGTCAGGTCAGGCGGTACGGCGGGCAGCGGGTGCCTCGGCGCATCCGCGGTGTCCGCCAGCCGGCTGCCGAGCAGATCGCGCGGCCGGTGGCCGAACGGCCGGTCGGTAGTCCCTGCGAGCGCCGCAATGCAACCGGCGTCGTCGATTGCCAGCAGCATACCGTGCGGCTCGATCGCGGCAGCTTGCGGAAACGGCATGGTGGGCGGGGCACCGCCGGGTTCGATGTCTTGTCGCATGGGATCCCGAGCGCCGCCGGGAACGTATCGTCCGGGCGGCAAGTGTGGGGCCGGGGCGGCGGCCGGCCGTAGGCGGCAGCGGCGCTGCGCTCACGGTGATGGGCGGGCACTTTAGGCACGCAACTGCTGCCGTGTATGTTCACTAGTGGACATGCAAGCCCGCTGGATCACATTGCGAACACCTTTGTGGGCGCTACATGACGACGGAGCCGAGAGCGTGCTCAGCGGTTGGACGGCAGGCCACGCCTGCCCTGGAGGCTCGTGTGGATCAGCACATGAACGGCGGTGAAGCAGGCGACGTCCGGAAGCTGCGCATCGAGCGGCCGGCCAACAATCTGCTCCGCGCGTTGCGCGCGGAAGACCTGGCGTTGCTGACGCCGCATCTGAGGCCCTGGTTCGCCGATACGGAAACGGTGCTCTACGAGCCGGGCGATTCGGTGCAGACCGTCTATTTCCCGTGCGGCCCCAGCCTGGTTTCCTACGTGGTCCTGCTGGAAGACGGGCGCGGCGTGGAAACCGCCCTGGTCGGACGCGAGGGCGCCCTGGGCGGCATCGTCAGCCAGGGCCGGTTGCCCGCCTACGCGCGCGGCCTCGTGCAGTTCCCCGGGCCGTTCTATCGGATCGAATCGCGGGAACTGGAGGAGGCCAAGGCGCAGTCGGCGACCTTGCGTTATCTGTTCGCCCGCTACGCCGACTGCCTGCTGGCCCAGGTCTTCCAGTCCGTCGCCTGCAATGCGACCCACACCATCGAGCAACGCGTCGCCAAATGGCTGACGGCCGCGCTGGACCGCACCGGCGACCACGACGTGCCGCTGACCCAGGAGCAACTGGCGTCGATGCTCGGCGTGGGCCGCAGCTACATCAGCCGGGTGGTGCAGAACATGAAGATGCGCGGCGTGCTGGAAACACGCCGCGGCGGCGTGCGCGTGCGCGACAGGGAGCAACTGCAGCAGCTTTCGTGCAGATGCAACGATGCGGTGCGCGCCCATTTCGACGACGTGCTCAAGGGCGTGTATCCGACGGAAGACGAAAGCACCATTCTCAAGTTGAACGCAGGCGCCGCCGCCCCCGGTTCCCGCATGCCGGGCTAGCCTGGCGCCTGCGGTGCCGGCGAAAGCCACTGCGCGACGGGGACCGCGCAGATGCCGCCGAGGAACTGCGCCAGCACGAAGCCGGGCACATCGGCCGGCCGGATGCCTGCGAAGCTCTGCGTCAGCGAGCGCGCGACGGTCACCGCCGGGTTGGCGAAAGAGGTACTCGCGGTGAACCAGTACGCCGCGAAGATGTAGCTCGCCACCAGGCCCGCGACGGCCGACGGCCGCTGGCGGCTGCCGAGCAGGATGGTCAGCAGCAGGCCGAACGCGGCCACGCCCTCGCTCAACCACTGTGCGGCGCCGCTGCGCACGTGCGTGCCCGGTTGCAGCAGCGGCAGATCGAACATGGCGTGCGCAAGCAGTACGCCGGCGACCGCGGCTACGACCTGCACGAGCACGTAGGCGAGCGCATCGCGCGCACTCAGGTCGCCGCGCAGTCCCATGGCGAGCGTGACCGCAGGATTGAAGTGGGCGCCGGAAATCGGTCCGAACAGCACGATCAGGACATACAGCACGCCCGCCGTCGCCGCCGCGTTGGCGAGCAACGCGATGCCGGCGTTCCCGGGCGAGAGCATCGTGCCCATGATTCCCGAGCCGACCACGGCGGCGAGCAGCAGGGCGGTGCCGATGAACTCGGCCAGCAGCTTGCGCGGCAGCATGGTCAGAGCGACGCCAGCAGCGCCTGGACGCGTGCGGAGATCTCGTCGCGCACGCGCCGGTAGCCGGCATCGTCCAGATGCTTCGGGTCGGGCAGGTTCCAGTCCTCGCGCCGGCGCGCCGGTACCCAGGGACAGCGGTCGCCGCAGCCCATCGTGACCACGGCATCGAACGCACCCGAGACCTCATCCAGCGACTTGGAGGCGTGCGCGGAAAGGTCGTAGCCCAGTTCCGCCATGAACTGCACCGCACGCGGGTTGATGCGGCCGGAGGGCGCGGAGCCGGCGCTCCACGCCTCGACCCCTTCGCCGCCGTGCATGCGCGCGAAGGCTTCGGCCATCTGGCTGCGGTTGGAGTTTTCGATGCACACGAAAAGGATGCGTTTCTTCATGCGTGGATTTCCGGCGTGCCCACTGCTCAGCAGCAACCGGAGCCCGGTGCGCAGCAGGCCGCGCCCTTGTCCACCTTCGGCTTGACGGTGCGCAGGTCGGGGCTGCAGCTCGCGCCGTCCGTCGCGCAGGGTGCTTCGCCTTCGTAATAGGTCGTCGCTTCGCCGAAGGTGTGGAAGGTTTCCCAGCGCGTGCCCTGCGGATCCTCGGTCCACAGCTTGTCGGAGCGCGCGTAGCAACAGACGGTCGCCTGCTCCGGCACGAGCGCGCCGCCGGCCGCGTCCAGCCGCCGACCGAGCGAAGCGAGTGCTTCGTCGCTGTCGGCCTGGATGCCCATGTGGTCGATGCCCGGCGCACGGCCGGTGGTGGAAATGGCGAAGTTGACGCGCGGGTCCTCGACCATCCACTTGGCGTAGTCGTCCTTGCGCACGGTCGGCTCGGCGCCGAACAGCGCGGTGTAGAAGCGGATGCTCGTCGCCAGGTCGGCGACGTTCAGGTGCACGTGGAATCGGTTCATGGCTCAGGCTCCCTTGCGGCGCGGTTTGCAGGCCTGCGCCGGACCGCAGGTGACGGAACCGGCGCAGCAGTTTTCGGTGAGGTAGGCGATCAATGCGTCCATCTGCGCGTAGTCGGCACGAAGGCGGATCACCCGGCCTTCGCGCTCGTCCCGCACCAACCCGGCGGCGCGCAGCACGTTGAGGTGCGCGGTGAGCGTGGCCGGCGGCAGATCCAGGCGTTCGCGCAGCTCCCCGACGGAGAGGCCTTCCGGCCCGCCCTGCACCAGTTGCCGGAAGGCGGCGAGGCGGGTTTCGTGGCCGAGCGCGCTCAGGGCAGCCAGTGCGGTCTTGATTTCCATAATTCGGAAATTATGGAAATGTTTGGCGCATGTCAAGCCTGGGATGGCTCAGCGGGTTCCGCGATACCGCAGCGCCTCGACCACCAGCGCAAAGGCCGGCGACGGCTGCCGGCGGCTGGGGTAGTAGAGGTGGTAACCGGGGAAGGGCGGGCACCAGTCCTCCAGCACGCGCACCAGCCGGCCGGCATGCAGGTGCGTGAGCACCTGGTCCTCGGGCAGATAGGCCAGGCCGAAGCCGTCGATGGCTGCGGCCAGGATGGGCGTGATGCTGTTGAAGACCAGTTGCCCGTCGACGCGCACGTTGACCGGGCGCCGGTCGCGCTCGAACTCCCAGGCATACAGCCCGCCGAGGGTCGGCAGCCGCAGGTTGATGCAGGTGTGCGCGGCCAGTTCCTGCGGACTCCGCGGCGGCGGGCGGCGCGCGAAGTAGGAAGGGGCGCCCACCGCGGCCATGCGCAGGGCCGGCCCGATGCGCACGGCGACCATGTCCTTCTCGACCTGCTCGCCCATGCGCACGCCGGCGTCGAAGCGCTCCGCGACGATGTCCTTCAGGCCGTAGCTGATGTCCAGTTCCACCCTGATGTCGGGATAGCCCGGCAGGAAACGGGCGAGCCGCGGCCACAGGATCGATTCGACGGCATGCTCGCCGACGGTGATGCGCACCGTGCCGGCTGGCTTGTCGCGCAGCGCGGTGACCGCGTCCAGCTCGGCGTCGATTTCGTCGAAGCGGCTGCCGATGGACGCCAGCAGCCGCTCGCCCGCCTCGGTGGGCGCCACGCTGCGCGTGGTACGGGTGAGCAGGCGCAGGCCCAGCCGTGCCTCGAGTCCGCGGATGGTGTGGCTCAGGGCCGACTGGGACACGCCCAGCAGGGCCGCCGCGCGGGTGAAGCTGCGCTCACGCGCCACCGATACGAAGGCGAGTAGATCGTTGTAGTTCTGCCGGGCCACGCGACGCGCCTGGGGCCGATTGATGAGCGCGGATCATAGATGCATGCGCGACTGGGCGGCTAATCACCCGCGGCCGGCATCCCCACACTAGCGGGCGGTCCGTTACCAGGAGCAACCCATCCATGCAGATCAAGCGCAATGGCTCCCAGCCGTCGATGCAGGGACCGGCCGAGTGGTTCACCGGCTCGGTCCGCATCGACCCGCTGTTCACCGCGCCCGCGCCCGGCCGTACCGCCTGCGCGAGCGTCACCTTCGAGCCGGGCGCGCGCACGGCCTGGCACTCGCATCCGCTGGGCCAGATCCTCGTCGTCACCGCCGGCTGCGGCTGGACGCAGTGCGAGGATGGCCCGGTCGAGGAGATCCGCGCCGGCGACGTGATCTTCTGCCCGCCGGGCCACCGCCACTGGCATGGCGCCACGCCGACCACGTCGATGACCCACATCGCCATCCAGGAAGCGCTCGAGGGCAAGGTCGTCGACTGGATGGAGCACGTCAGCGACGCGCAATACCTCGCCGGTGCGGCGAAGCTTGGAAAGGGCTAAGCCGGCTTTGCTACCGTCGCCCGGTTGCACGCATCCCCACCCTGCACAGGAATCATCCATGAAGACCAAAGCCTACGGTGCCCACGCCAGCAACAAGCCGCTCGAAGCGATGGACATCGAGCGCCGCCAGCCCGGGCCGCACGACGTGCAGATCGACATCGCCTATTGCGGCGTGTGCCACTCGGACCTGCATACGGTGCGTTCCGAGTGGGCCGGCACGCTGTATCCCTGCGTGCCCGGCCACGAAATCGTCGGCCACGTCAGCGCGGTCGGCGACGAAGTGACCGGCTTCAAGGTCGGCGACACCGTCGGCGTCGGCTGCCTGGTCGACAGCTGCCAGCACTGCGCCTCCTGCGGCGAAGGCCTGGAGCAGTTCT
Source organism: Frateuria sp. YIM B11624 (assembly GCF_049727805.1). Lineage (NCBI taxonomy): Bacteria > Pseudomonadati > Pseudomonadota > Gammaproteobacteria > Lysobacterales > Rhodanobacteraceae > Frateuria > Frateuria sp. YIM B11624. The sequence goes on along the minus strand of NZ_JBCNYA010000017.1, from coordinate 31,698 downwards.
GCGAGAACGGTTTTGTCGGCACCTACAACGGCAAGACGCCGGATGCCCCCGGCCACACGCTGGGCGGCTATTCGCAGCGGATCGTGGTCAGCGACCGCTTCGTGCTGAAGATCCGCCACCCCGAGGAGCAGCTCGCCGCGGTCGCGCCGCTGCTGTGCGCGGGCATCACCACCTGGTCGCCGCTGCGCCACTGGGGCGCCGGTCCGGGCAGGAAGATCGGCATCGTCGGCATCGGCGGCCTGGGCCACATGGGCATCAAGCTGGCCCATGCCATGGGCGCGCACACGGTCGCGTTCACCACGTCCGAGTCCAAGCGGCAGGACGCTCACGACCTGGGCGCGGACGAGGTGGTGATCTCGAAGCATCCCGACGACATGGCCAAGCACGCCGGCAGCTTCGACTTCATCCTCAACACCGTCGCGGCCAGCCACGACCTGGATGCGTACACCCGGCTGCTCAAGCGCGACGGCACGCTGTGCCTGGTCGGCGTGCCCGAACACGCGCACCCGAGCCCGAACATCGGCACGTTGATCTTCGGCCGCCGTTCGATCGCCGGCTCGCTGATCGGCGGCATCGCCGAGACGCAGGAGATGCTCGACTTCTGTGCCGAGCACGGCATCGTCGCCGACATCGAGATGATCCCGGCGCAGAAGATCGATGAGGCCTACGACCGCATGCAGCGCAGCGACGTGAAGTACCGCTTCGTGATCGACAACGCCTCGCTCGCCGCGTAGCGGGCAGGGCCTTCCCCGTTCCTGCGGGGAGGGCCCGACGTCGGGCATGCACGTGACGCCGCGCATCGTCGAGGGCTGGAACCCGCTGGGAGAGCGCCCCGCGGCGAACGACGACGACGTCTTCGAGTTGCTGACGGCTGCTGTCTTCCAGGCGCGCTTCCGGCCGGCTGTAGTGCGTGTGCGCTGGCCGGGCATCCGCCACGCCTTCGCCGGCTTTCACCTGGCCACCGTCGCCACCTGGCCGGACGAACGGCTGGCTGCGCTGATGGATGCCGAGGGCATGATCCGCAACGAAAAGAAGATCCGCGCCACCTTGCGCAACGCGCGCGACCTGCAGGCGCGTAGCCGGCAGTGCGGCGGCGCGCTGGCCTACGTGCACGCCTTCGGCGGCGACGAGGAAGCGCTGGTCCGCGACGCCGACACCTGGGCGCACTACATCGGCGCGCCCTCCATCCGCTGGTTCGTGCGCGCCCTCGGCGATACGCGCCGCAGGTAAATGCGAAGAGCGTGTGGCGCGGCGAGACGTGGCTCACGACATTGACGCTAGACTGCCCTGCGCAGACGTCCGCTGCACGGCGGGCAGGGCGGGATCGGCTACTCTTTCGCGGTCCGCCGTGCCAAGCTGCCAAGCCCGCGCGGGGACGGCACGAAGATAAAAACGATCTAAGGATGACCCTCAATGCGCAGCCCGAATGCCCGCGAAGAGGTAGCCGCATGAATGCGGTGCGTCGCCGACGCGGAATCGCCGCGTTGACGCTGCTTGCGTGGTCCATCCAGGCCGCCCATGCGTCCATCGACTTGCCGGCCACCGACCTGAGCAGCCTCTCGCTGGAGGACCTGGGCAAGGTGGTGGTGTCCTCGGTAGCCAAGAACCCCGAGGCGCTGGCCAAGGCGCCGGCCGCGGTCTACGTGATCAGCCACGACGATATCCTGCGCTCGGGCGCGCGCAGCCTGCCCGACATCCTGCGGCTGGCGCCCAACCTGGAAGTCTTCCAGACCAGCCCGGGCGACTACACCATCACCGCACGCGGGTTCAGCGGCAACAACGCGGCGCAGAACTTCCCGAACAAGCTGCTGGTGCTGATCGACGGGCGCAGCGTGTATTCGCCGATCTTCTCGGGCATGTACTGGGACGACCAGTTCGTGTTGCCGGAGAACATCGAGCGCATCGAGGTCATCAGCGGTCCGGGCGGCGCGCTGTGGGGCGCCAACGCGGTCAACGGCGTGATCAACATCATCACCCGCGCAGCGGCCGACACCCAGGGCGGCCTGCTGAGCCTGAGCGCGGGCAACCTGGAGAGCAGCGCCGCCGTGCAGTACGGCGGCAAGCTGGGGCGGCACGCGCATTACCGTGTCTATGCCAGCGACGTGCGCCGGCGCGCCTTCGACAACAGCGCCGGCCAGGACGCGCACGACGGCTGGCGCAAGCCGCAGGCTGGCTTCCGGCTGGACTGGGATGCCGGCGAGGGCGATGCGGTCATGCTCCAGAGCGACCTGCACGACGGCCGCCAGGACCAGCCCTCCGGCGTGGAAGGGCGCAGTACCGAGGGCGACCTGCTGGCGCGCTGGCAGCATGCATTCAGCGAGACCTCCAGCTTCCAGCTGCAGACCTACTACGACCACATGTACCGTCGCAACGAAGGCGACGGCAGCGGCTTCAAGCTCGATACCTGGGACATCGAGGCGCAGCACAACCTCATGCTGGGCGAGCGCAACCAGGTGGTGTGGGGCGTCGGCGACCGCATCTACCGCTACGACATCAAGCCGCGCATCGGCGCGGGCAACTCGCTGCTGTGGGATCCCACGCGCAACACCCAGAACCTGGCCAACGCGTTCATCCAGGACCAGATCGCGCTCGATCCGCGCACGCAACTGACGCTCGGCCTGAAGGCCGAGGACGACCCGTACTCCGGCGTCTCGCTGATGCCCAATGCCCGGCTGTCCTGGCAGCCGACGCGCAACGTGCTGCTGTGGGCCGCCGCCTCGCGCGCCGTGCGCACGCCTACGCCGTTCGACGAGGACGTCATCGAGAAGCAGGGCACGGTCACCTTCGTCACCGGCAACCCGGACTTCCGGCGCGAGAAGCTGACCGCCTACGAGGCCGGCTGGCGGGCGCAGGTCGCCACCCGCGCGACCGTGTCGGTCTCGGCGTACTACAACGTCTACGACGACCTGCGCACGATCGAGTTCACGCCGGTCACGCTGCTCCCGCTGACCTGGGGCAACAACATGTACGGACACACCCAGGGCGTGGAGGCGTGGGGCAGCTATGCGGTCAATGACCGGTGGCAGTTGGGCGCCGGCTTCACCGCCCAGCGCCAGCACCTGCGCTTCAGGCCGGGCGCAAGCGGATTGCTGGGCGTGGCGCAGGCAGGCAACGATCCGGACCACTGGGGCTTCCTCCGTTCGATGGTCAACCTGTCCGACCGCTGGACGCTCTACACCGAGCTGCGCGGCGTCGACGCGCTGCCCGATCCGAAGGTGCCCGGCTACGTGGAGCTCGACGCGCGCCTGGGATGGCTGGCAAGCGACAAGCTGGAACTGTCGCTGTCCGGCTTCAACCTGCTGCATGCCTGGCACCAGGAATACGTGTTCCCGGACAGCGACCGGATCGGGCGCAGCGTGTCGCTCGACGCCCGCCTGCATTTTTAGCCGCGCGCCCGGACCGCAGGAGATGACGATTCCCACCCGCCGCGCCGCGCCCCGATCCACCTTGCATGCCAGGGCGGCCGTGCGGCTTGCGTGGCTCCGTGGCGCGCCTGCCTGCCTGCTCGCATTGCTGCTTGCCTGCGTCACGGGCGAGGCACGGTCGCAGCCGGCGCCGGCGGACGTCTCGCTCGAATACGCGGTCAAGGCGACCTACCTCTACAAGCTGGCGCCTTTCGTGAACTGGCCGCCCACGACCTTCACTGCGGCGAACGAACCGTTCCGCATCTGCGTGGCCGGCGACGATCCTTTCGGCCACTACCTGGAGAAACAGGTCGCCGGGCGCAGCCTGGGCACCCATCCGTTCGAGGTGCGCCGGCTCGACGCGCTGACGCGCGACGCGGCGTGCCAGATCGTGTTCATCAGCCACCTGCCGTCGCAGAGCATCCATGACGCGCTCGACGCGGTCAGCGGACGGCCGGTGCTGACGGTGGTCGATTCCACCGCGCCACACCAGGGCGGCATCGTGCAGTTCGTGATCCAGCGCGGGCGCGTGCGCTTCGTCATCGACACCGGCGAGGCGGCGCGCAACCACATCACGATCAGCTCCAAGCTGCTCAATCTCGCCCTGGCGGTGAGGGAGCCGACGTGAAGTCGCGCGGCCTGGGCCAGTCGTTCGCGTTCCGGCCGGTGCTGGCGCTGGTCGCCGCCGCGCTGCTGCTGCTCGCCGGCGCGCTCGCGGCGGGCTACCAGTACCACTCCTCCAGCACCGAGCAGCGCCGCCAGTTGTCCGTGCAGGCTAGGATCCTGGCTGCCAGCGTGACCGCCGCGGTCGCGTTCAACGACCGCGCCACAGCGCAGGAGTATGTCAATGCGCTGATGCTCGACCCCCGGCTGGACGCGGCGGCGGTATACGACGAGTCGCATCACCAGGTCGCCGGCTTCCAGCGCCCGGGCAGCGAGCCGATCGCCGACAGCCTGGCCAACGGCGGGCGGTTGCCGCGCGGCCACCTGCTGGTGGCCGTGCCGGCGCAGCAAGGCACCACCACCGTCGGCAGCGTCTACCTGCGTGCTGCGGACACGCCGCTGGTCATGCAGTTGGCGCGCTACAGCGGCGTGGCACTGCTGACGTTGATGGCTTTGCTCATGCTCGCGGCACTGGCGGTGGCCCAGCGCGTGCTCACGCGCGCCAACGTCGTGCTGCAGCGGCGCGCGCGCGAACTGGCCAATGCCAACGAACGGCTCAGCGCGGAGATGGAACAGCGCGCGCGCACCGAGGAGGCGCTGCGGCAGAGCCAGAAGATGGAGGCGATCGGCCAGCTCTCCGGCGGCATCGCGCACGATTTCAACAACCTGCTGATGATCATCCGCGGCAGCCTCACGCGGCTGCAGAAGCAACTGCTGCAGAGCGAGCCGGGCGTCGAGCGCAAGGACCAGCTCGAACGCGAGCGCGTCGCAGCCGGCGAGCATCCGGACGCACCCACCGCCGCGTCGCAGGTTCCCGACCAGGACAACGAGTTCTTCCGCCAGCGCCAGGCCCGCCACGCACAGATCCAACGCTACCTGGACATGGCGCAGGACGGCATCGACCGCGCCGCCAGCCTCACCCAGCGCCTGCTCAGCTTCGCGCGCCGGCAGCCGCTGTCGCCCAGGTCGCTGCAACTGGATGCCCTGGTCCGCAACATCCAGCCGCTGCTGGACCATTCGGTCGGTTCCCGCTGGAAGATCGAGTACCAACTGCGATCGCAATGGCCGGTGCTGTGCGACTCCAATCAGATGGAGAACGCGATCCTCAACCTGGTCATCAACGCGCGCGATGCCATGCCCGAGGGCGGCCAGATCACGATCTGCACGGACGACCTCCGCGTGGATGCAAGCCATCTGCTGGATGGCCTGGCCGACGGCGACTACGTCCACCTGCGGGTGGTCGACACCGGCGTGGGCATGAACGAGGAAGTGCGCAGCAAGGCGTTCGATCCGTTCTTCACCACCAAACCGGTGGGCAAGGGTACCGGCCTGGGCCTGAGCACCATCCTCGGCTACGTCGAGCAGTCGCGTGGCGTGGCCAGTATCGAGAGCCAGCCCGGCCGCGGCACGACCATCCATATCATCCTTCCCCGCGCCCCCCGCGAAACCATCCCCGAGGAAGCGTAATGCCCCCTGTCGACACCATCCCCCACGTCCTGCTCGTCGAAGACGAGGCCTTCCTGCGCGAACTGGTCATGGAAGGCCTGCAGGACGCCGGCTTCAGCGTGGTCGAAGCCAGCGACGGCACCTCCGGCGTGCAGGCGCTGCAGTCGGACCAGCGCATCGACCTGTTGTTGAGCGACATCAAGCTGCCGGACATCGACGGCTACCAGGTCGCCGAAGCCGCCCGCACGCTGCGCCCGGGCGTGAAGGTGATCCTGATGACCGGCTACGCGCCTTCGCCGCTGCCGCCGGCGTTGCGGTCGGTGGTTTACCGCGTGCTGCAAAAGCCGTTCTCGCTGGAAAGCCTGCCCGACATGGTGACGGCCGCGCTGGAGGGCTGAGCGCACGTCCGGGCGAGGCAGGCGCGGTGGCTCCGCGAGCTTGCCAGGGATCGACCTTCACTCGGCCGGCCGGCCGGAGTCACGGCTGCGGGCCGAGCCCGTGGCCGTGATTCACGCCGTGCCGACGCATCGTTGATCCGGGACCGACCACTTTCCCTCCGAGCGCCGCATCCATCGCTGCGATAGGCGTGCGCCGTACGCGTCACGGTGTGCGGCAGGCTTCAGTGGCAATAGCGGAGGCACCACAGGCGCCTCCGTAACTGGAGGGCACCAACGCCAACCTAAGGCGCCATGGCACGATGACCCGACAACAGGCTCAGCCGAGCGCACCGCCAGATCGGTCTGGCCGCCCCGTCGATGGGCCGGCCAGCGGGGCGCCAAGCCTGGACATCCTTCAGCAGGTCATCGATGCCAGCCCGGCGATGATCCAGGTGGCCGACCTCGATTACCGTTTCCTAGCCATCAACGAGGCCAGCGCCGACGAATTCGAGCGCATTTTCGGCGTGCGGCCCAGGCGCGGCGACTCCATGCTCGAACTGCTCGCGGATCGGCCCAGGCAGCAGGCCGAGGTCAGGGCCGTGTGGAGCCGGGCGCTTGCCGGGGAATCGTTCAAGCAGGTCGGCGAGTACGGCGACGCCCGGCGCGAGCGAAGAAGCTACGAGATGAACTACTTCCCCCTGCGGGGAAACAACGGGAAACAGGTCGGGGCCTTCCAGTTCGTCTACGACACCACCGGCAGCGTGCGGCATGTCCACGTTCCCGCGGAGACGGGCGTCCTCCATCGGGCCGAAGGGGTGGTCGGTGCCGGGCTGGACGAAGGCCAGTACAGGGAACTGTTTGCCAGGATCCGCGAGGGCTTCTTCGTCGCCCAGGTCGTGCGCGACGACCAGGGTCAGGTCGTGGATTTCGTGTTCCTGGAGGCCAACGAGGCCTTCAGCGCGCAGACCGGCCGCTCCGCGCAGGCAGTGGTGGGTCGTCCTGTCAGCCAGGTCATACCTGGTGTTCCCTTCAGCCTGATACGGCTCTACGGCGCCGTGGTCGACAGCGGCACGCCTTCGGTGTTCGAGGTGCACGTGCCTGCGCTGCAGTTCCGCTCCTTCGAGGCCCGCGCGCACCCGCTGGGCGGCGAACGGTTCGCCGTGTTGTTCCTCGACATCACCGAGCGCAAGCGCATGGACAAGGCGCTGGAGGAAAGCCGTGCCTCGCTCGCGACCATCGTCGATTCCGTCGACCAGATCATCTGGACCGCGCGGCCCGACGGCTACCACGATTTCTTCAACCGGCGCTGGTACGAATTCACCGGCGCGGTGCCCGGGACCACCGACGGCGACGACTGGGCCTGGCTGTTCCACCCGGACGACCGCGAGCGCACGTTCGAGCGCTGGCGGCACAGCCTGGTGACCGGCGAGCCCTATGAAATCGAGTACCGCATGCGGCACCACACCGGCGTCTATCGCTGGATGCTGGGTCGCGCGCACCCGGTGCGCGGCGAGGACGGCCAGATCCTGCGCTGGATGGGCACCTGCACCGACATCCACGAGCGCAAGGCGTCCGCCGAGCAACTGGAACTGGCCGGCAAAGAGCTCAGCCACCGCATCAAGAACATCTTCGCGGTGGTGTCGGGGCTGGTCGCTCTCACCGTGCGGCAGTTTCCCGAGAGCCGCGCCTTTGCCGACGAACTGCTCGACCGCCTGGCCGCTCTGGACGAGGCGCACGACTACGCGCGGCCGCACGGGCGCGATGGCGAGCCTGTCGAAATGAACGCCACGGTGTTCGGCCTTACCTGCCGCCTGCTCAGGCCCTACACGCTCGAAGGGTACGAACGTGTCGAGCTGACCGGCGACGACGTCCCGATCGAGCCGGGCGCGATTACGCCCTTCTCCCTGGCCATCCACGAGCTCGCCACCAATGCCGCCAAGTACGGTGCATTCGCCGTGCCCGGCGGGCGGGTGAAGGTATGCGGCGAACGCGCGGGTGACCGCTTCATCCTGCACTGGTGCGAGCGGGGCGGGTCGACCGTGCGGGAACCGCAGCGGGCCGGCTTCGGCACCCGGCTGGTCGACGTGACCCTGCGCGACCAGTTGGCCGGCGAACTGACCCGCACCTGGCATCCGCAAGGGCTCGAGGTGCACGTTTCGGTGCCGCTGGACCGGCTCTCGGGGATCCAACACACCTAGCGGCTCGTTTCCAAAAGGCCGGCTTCGGCGCCGGTCGCGGCGCGCCCGCGGCATGACTTCGAGCACATGGACTAGTGCGAACTTCGCACTAACATGCACACCAACCAAAGCGGCAGTGCAGGCGAGTGCGTGGACGATCGGGTCGGCCATCTGAAGAAATTCCAGAAGGAGCTGTCGGCGGGCACCGTGTCACTGGTGCTGCTGGCGGTGCTGGGGCAGTCGCGCCAGCCGCTGTACGGCTACCAGATCGCCAAACGGCTGGAGGAGCTGGGCGAGGGCGTGCTGGCGGGCAAGCAGAGCGCGCTCTATCCGGTGCTGCGCAACCTGGAGGCGGCCGGGCTGCTGGCCAGCGAGGTGGAGCCTTCGGTGAGCGGGCCGCCGCGCCGCTATTACCGTGTTACCAAGCCGGGGCGGGAGGTGCTGCGCGAGTGGGTCGCGGCCTGGATCGCCACGCGTGATTCCGTCGACAAGGTCCTTCAAGGAGAGGTGTGATGAACGCACCGCGCACGATCAACGAATATCTGCACCAGTTGAAGTCCGCGCTGCGCGGCGCCGATCCGGCGCTGGTGCAGGACGCGCTCTACGACGCGGAGGAACACCTGCGCGCGGAACTGGCCGAACAGCCCACGCGCAGCGAGGCGGAGATGCTGGCCCACGTGGTGGGCAGCTACGGTGCGCCGGACGAGGTGGCCGAGCTCTATCGCGACCAGGAGATCAGGATCCAGCGTGCGCTGCGTCCGCCGCCGCCGCCGAAGCGCCGCTCGCTGGCCGGGCGCTTCTTCGGCGTGGCGGCCGATCCGCGCACCTACGGCGCGCTGTTCTACATGGTGCTGGCGCTGGCCACCGGCATCTTCTACTTCACCTGGGTGGTCACCGGCGTGTCGCTGTCGGCCGGCTTCTCGGTGCTGATCATCGGCTTGCCGTTCATCGTGCTGTTCTTCGGCTCGGTGCGCGTGCTCTCGCTGGTGGAGGGACGCATCGTCGAGGCGATGCTCGGCGCGCGCATGCCGCGGCGTCCGCCATACCCGGCGCAGCAACTGACGCTGATGAAGCGCATCGGCGCGATGTTCACCGATGGCCGTACGTGGACCACGCTGCTCTACATGCTGCTGATGCTGCCGCTGGGCATCGCCTATTTCACCATCGCGGTGACGCTGGTCTCGCTGTCGGTCGGCTTCATCGGCGCACCGATCGTCTGGGCCTTCGCGCCCGGGTGGATGAAGGATGCCTACGTCAACGGCCAGCCGATGGTCGACTGGGGCTTCGGCGCCCACGTGCCGGGCTGGGCCGACGCGATCGCGCTCTGCCTGCTGGGCGTGCTGCTGCTGTTCGCCACGCTGCACCTGGCACGCGGGCTGGGCCGCATGCACGGGCATGTGGCGCGTCATCTGCTGGTGCGCGGTTGAGCCAGATGCGGGCGCCCGGCTCTTGCCCGAGGAGAGGGCCGGGGTGAAGGGCCGGGGCTCGCGGGAAAGCCTCCCGACACCCGGTTCTCAGAAATCCTCCCCGTCGACGATTTCCAGCCCGGCATCCAGCCGCCGCGCCTCCGACTCGGCCACCACGCGCACTGCGTCCGCGCACATGTCGTTGGGCGCATCGACCTCCAGCATGAACACCCGGCCTTCGCTGTCGTCGACCAGGTTGGCCGAACTGGAATCGTCGCGCACGCCCAGCATGAGATCCTCGATCTCCTCGATGTGTTCGATGCCGTCGATACCGTGCAGCACGTTGATGATCGAGTCGGCGGCGTCGCGGTTGCCGATCAGGCGGAGGCGGATCATGGACATGGCGGGGCTCCAGGCGGGTCGGTGGCAAAAATGCTGGGGCGCGCCGCGTGTGCGCCGGGTGATTGCCAGGCCGTACCATCGGTTCTTTTGCGGAAATCCCGTCGCCATGCCCAAGACCTACGACCGCGCCTATTTCGACAAGTGGTACCGCGACCCGCGCCACGCTGTGGCCTCCGCGGCGGAGCTCAAGCGCAAGGTCGCGCTGGCGGTGGCCATGGCGGAGTACTACCTGGGGCGTCCGTTGCGCAACGTGCTGGACGTCGGCTGCGGCGAGGCACCGTGGCGCGCGCCGCTGCGCGCGCTGCGGCCGGACGTCGACTATCGCGGCCTGGATGCCAGTCCCTACGTGGTGGCGCGCTACGGGCGCAGCCGCAACATCGGGCTGGCGCGCTTCGGCCAGCTCGAGCACCTGCGCTTCGACCAGCGCTTCGACCTGATCGTGTGCACCGACGTGCTGCACTACCTCAGGCCCGCCGAGATCCGCGCGGGCCTGGTCGGCATCGGCGAGATGCTGGAAGGCGTGGCGTTCCTGGAGGCATTCACCAGCCGTGACGACGTGGTGGGCGACCGCGAGGGGTTTTTCTCGCGCCCGCCGTCTTGGTACCTTCGGCAATTCGCGCAGGCCGGCCTGCTTCCCTGCGGCTCGCACGGATACCTGGGACCCAGGCTGGAGCGGCACATCGCGGCCCTGGAGCGTGCGCAGGCAGCCGGCTAGGCGTTCACGGCGCGCATGGAGGCAGGCCGCATAATCGGCGTTTGCCCTGATCCTGCGGGCTGATCGTTCAAGAGGTAACCATGTCGACAGGTGGGGAACGCACCCATGACCGGATGGTGCAGGCGCTGGACACGCTTGCCCTGGTATTCCTCGATCCGGAGGGGCGGATAACCAGCTGGAACGCCGGCGCCAGGCGCATCTTCGGCTTTGCCGCCGAGGAGATCGTCGGCCAGCCGTTCGAAATGCTCTTCACGCCCGAGAGTCGCAAAGCCGGTCGCCCTGCGCACGCCCTGCGTGCCGCGATGCAGGATGGGCACGACGAGGAGACCGGCTGGCGCCAGGGCAGGGGCGACCGGCGCGTGTGGGCGCGGACCATCCTGGAAGCGGTGCGCGGCGACGCAGGCGAACTGCTCGGCTACACCTACCTGGCCCGCGACATCCATTGGCCGGTCCAGGCCGACGAAATGCTCGGCACGACCGAAAAGCAGTTCAGCCTGCTGGTGCAGGGCGTGCGCGACTACGCCATCTACCTGCTCGACCCGGAGGGCCACGTGGCCAGCTGGAACGCGGGCGCCGAACGCATCAAGGGCTATCGTGCCAACGAGGCACTCGGCAGGTATTTCGGGAACTTCTACGCAGAAGAGGATGCCAGCGCCGGCCAGCCGGCGCGCAACCTGGCGATCGCGCGCGAGCTGGGCGTGTTCGAGGGCGAGGGCTGGCGGCGGCGCAAGGACGGTTCGCTGTTCTGGGCGCACGTGGTGATCGACCGGCTGACCGACGAGGACGGCCACATCGTCGGCTTTGCCAAGATCACCCGCGACGTGACCGAGAAGAAGCTTGCCGAGGAGGAGCTGTCGAAGGCCCGCGAGGCGCTGTTCCAGGCACAGAAGACCGAGACGATCGGCCAGCTCACCGGCGGCGTGGCGCACGACTTCAACAACCTGCTGATGGCGGTGATGGGCAACCTGGAGCTGCTGCGCAAGTGGCTGCCGGCTGCGCCGCGGCCGCACCTGCTGCTGGACAACGCAATGGCCGGCGCACAGCGCGGCGCCTCGCTGACCCAGCGCATGCTGTCCTTCGCACGCCGGCAGGAACTGCATCCGCGGCCGGTCGACGTACCGCTGCTGGTGCACGGCATGGCCGACCTGCTCAGGCGCTCGCTGGGGCCGGAGATCCGCATCGGCACCAGCTTCCCGCTGCAACTGCCGCGGGTGCTGATCGATCCCAACCAACTGGAGCTGGCGCTGCTCAACCTGGCGGTCAACGGCCGCGATGCGATGCCGCAGGGCGGCCGGCTGGAAATCGGCGCGCGCGCCGAACCGGTGAGCGCCGGACATTCCACCCTGTTGCCGCCGGGCGACTACGTGTGCCTGTGGGTGGCCGACGAAGGCCACGGCATGGACCCGGACACGCTCAAGCGCGCCACCGAGCCGTTCTTCACCACCAAGGGCGTGGGCAAGGGCACCGGCCTGGGCCTGTCGATGGCCTACGGCCTGGCCGAGCAATCGGGCGGGCGCCTGTTGATGCAGAGCCAGCCGGACAAGGGCACCACGGTGGAGATCTGGCTGCCGGTCGCCACGGTCGAGGTGCAGCCGGCGGCGCCGTCCGTCGGCGAGCCCGACGAAATCCTGCAGGCCGCCGAGCCGGTGACCCTGCTGGTCGTCGACGACGACGACCTGGTGCTGCTGAGCACCATGGCGATGGCCGAGGACATGGGCTACGCCGTGCATGGGGTCAAGTGCGCCGAGGAGGCGCTGGCGTACGTCGACGGAGGCGGCGAGGCCGACGTGCTGGTTACCGACCAGGCGATGCCGGGCATGACCGGCGCACGGCTGGCGCAGCTCCTGCGCAAGCGCCATCGCGGGCTGCCCATCGTGCTGGCCTCCGGCTATGCCGAACTGCCCGAGCTGCCGGTGCCCGACATGGTCCGGCTCAGCAAGCCCTTCACCCGGCGCGAGCTGCACCGCGCGATCGGCGAGGCGATGGGGCAGGTCGGCGTGGCCGACGAGACCGGCTGATCCGGCGCCCTGCGGCGGTCGACCGGCTGCGCAGGCCGGCCGGGCGGGAAAGCCAGCCCTTTCGCGGACGCCACGTCCCCCGCACACGGCCTGCGGTAAAGTGCCTGGGCTGACCGCAGGTAGAGGTAAGGCCGCCATGCAGCACCCTGCCGCCCCGCTCGCCACGCAGGCGCCCGCCGACAAACCGGCCGGCGAAGCGCGCCTGGACCTGGCGACGCGTGCGGCGGAGCTGGGGTTCTGGGAGTGGAACCTGCTCGACAACAGTTTCGTCTACTCCCCGCGCGCCCGCGAGATCTGCGGCCTGCCGCAGGACGACGCGCCGCTGCGGCTGGAGCAGTTGCAGGCGCTGACCCACCCCGAGGACATGCCGCGCACGCACGCCATGCTGCTGCGCGCGATCGACCCGGACATCCGCGAACGCCTGCCCTACGAGTACCGGGTGGTGCATCCGGATGGCGAGATCCGCTGGGTGGTCGCCAACGGCGAGGCGACGTTCGCCGCGGTGGATGGCGTCACCCGTGCCGTGCGCTACGTCGGCACGCTGCAGGATGCCACCGAGTCGCACCAGCTCCGCCGCGCGCTGGAGACCACCGAGACCCGCCTGCACCTGGCCGTCGAGGCCGGTCGCATGGCGGTGTGGGAAGCCGACCTGCGCGAGGACGCCATCGCCGGCTCGCCCGAGCTCAATCGCCTGCTGGGCTTTCCCGAGGACGCCCGCCCGACCGTGGACCAGATCCGCGCCGGCTATGCGCCTGGCGAGCGCGAGCGCCTGCAGGCCTGCATGCGCGATGCCGTGGCGCGCGGCGACCGCTTCGTCGAAACCGAAATGCGCTACCGCTACCCGGGTGGCGAACCGCGCTGGCTGCTGCTGCGTGCGGAAATCCAGCTGGACGACGGCGAACCGGCGCGCGCCGTGGGCGTGCTGATGGACATCACCGACCGCCGCCGTGCCGAGGAGGCGCTGCGCGCCAGCGAGGCGCGGCTGCAACTGGCCCAGCGGGTCGGCCACATCGGCGTATGGGAGTGGGAGCTGCCCTCCGGCGACGCGCGCTGGTCGCGCGAGATGTACCTGCTGTTCGGGCTCGACCCGGATGCCGGGATCACGCCCGAGCAGGCCTGGCTCGCCGGCGTGTTCCCGGAGGACCGCATCGCCGTCGACGAGGCGGTGCGCCGCAGCACCGAAGGCGGCCAGCCGGTGGACGTCGAGTTCCGCATCCGGGCCCATGGCGAGACCCGCTGGCTGCGCTCCAAGGGCACGCCGGTCACCACGCCCGACGGCCGCGCGCGCATGATCGGCGTCAACCAGGACGTGACCAGCACGCATCGCCAGAAGCTCGCGCTGGAGGACCGCAACCGCGCGCTGCAGGAAGAGGCGGTGCAGATCGGTCGCGAGCGCGAGCGGCTGTTCGAGCTCAGCCGCGACATGTTCGGCGTGGTCGGGTTCGACGGATACCTGCGGGCCGCCAACCCGGCCTGGACGCGGATCCTGGGCTACGACACGCACAGCCTGCTCGCACGTCCGTTCCTGGAGCTGATCGATCCGCAGGACCGCCCCGCCGCGAGGTCGGCCATGGCCGGGCTCAAGCGCGGCAACGTGGCGGCACCGTTCGAGAGCCGCATGCCTTGCGACCATGGCGGCTGGCGCTGGATCGCATGGACCGCGGTGGCCGAGGACGAACTGATCTACACGGTCGGCCGCGACGTTACCCATGAAAAACTCGCCGCGCACGAACTGGAGGCGGCCAACCGCCAGTTGCGCAACCAGATCGAGGGCCGCGAGCGGGTCGAGGCCACGCTGCGCCAGATGCAGCGGTTGGAGGCGGTCGGCCAGCTCACCTCCGGCGTGGCGCACGACTTCAACAACCTGCTGACCATCGTGCTGGGCAACCTCGATCTGGTCGACATGACGGTCGACGATCCGAAAGTGCGCCGGCGGCTCGACCTGATGCGCCAGGCCGCCCTGCGCGGTGCCACGCTCACCTCGCAACTGCTGGCGTTCTCGCGCCGGCAGCGGCTGGAGCCGAAGGTGATCGACCTCAATGGCACGGTGCAGGGCATGAGCGAGCTGCTCAGGAGCACCATGGGCGGCAGCATCGCGGTCAGCGCACGGCTGCAGCCGGACCTGTGGAGCGCGCTGGTCGATCCCACGCAGATCGAGCTGGTGATCCTGAACCTGGCGATCAACGCGCGCGACGCCATGCCGACGGGCGGCAGCCTGGCCATCGAAACGGCCAACGTCACGCTCGCCGAGTCACAGGGGTTGCCCGGCGAACCCGAGCCGGGCGACTACGTCGCCATCGCGGTGATCGATACCGGCACCGGCATGTCCGAAGAGGTGCTCGCGCGGGTGTTCGAGCCGTTCTTCACCACCAAGGGCGCAGGCAAGGGCTCCGGGCTCGGGCTGCCGCAGGTGTTCGGCTTCGCCCAGCAGTCCGGCGGCGGCATGCGGATCGAGAGCCGGCCCGGCATGGGCACCACCGTATGCGTCTACCTGCCACGCGCGCATGCCGGCAGCGTGGCCGATCCGCCGGCGCCCGATACGCGCCGCCGCGACGGCGCCTCGCCGCAACGCCGCGTCGCCCTGCTGGTGGACGACGACAACGCCGTGCGCGACATCACCGCCGCGCGCCTGCGCCAGCTCGGCTTCGAGGTGCTGGAGGCAGGCTCCGGCGGCGCCGCACTGGACCTGCTCGACCGTAACGCGCAGGTCGACCTGCTGGTGGCGGATTTCGCGATGCCGGGCATGAACGGCGTCGAGGTCGCCCAGCAGGCGCGCACGCGCCGGCCCGAACTGCCGGTGCTGTTCGTCACCGGCTACGCGGACCAGACCGCGCTGGCGGGCGTCAGCGAGGAGCGCGTGGTGCAGAAGCCGTTCCGCGACGACGAACTGGAGCGCAAGGTGCGCATGGTGGCCGGCGTCTAGCTCCGGCCACGGAGGAGCCCACGCCGCCCGGGGGCATGGCGCAGTGGGCAAACGCCTGCCGCCTGCCTACCATGCGGGGGTTACTCCCACGCAAAGGAGCTCCCGTGAACCGATTGCTCGCCTCCGCCGTCACCGCGGCCATGCTCACGCCTGCGCTCGCCGCGCTGGCCACCGACCTGCCGACGTTCGATCCGCACCGGCTCTCGCAGGAGGTCCGGACGCTGTCCTCCGACGCCTTCGAGGGCCGAGGCCCGGCCACGCCGGGCGAGACGAAGACGGTCGACTACGTGATCGCGCAGTACAAGGCGGCGGGCCTCGAGCCGGGCGGTGCCATCGTCGACGGCAAGCGCACCTGGACCCAGCCGGTGCCGCTGGGCCGCTTCGAGATCGTCGGTACGCCCACGCTCTCGCTGAGCGAGAAAGGAAAGAACGTGCCGCTCACCCAGGGCGAGCAGATCGCCGTGCGCGCGTCGATGGACGGCACGCGCAAGGTCGACATCGAGCATGCGCCGCTGGTGTTCGTCGGCTACGGCGTCGACGCACCCGAGCGCCACTGGGATGATTTCAAGGGCGTCGACCTCAAAGGCAAGATCGGCGTGGTGCTGGTCAACGACCCGGACTTCGAGGCCGGCCGCGGCGACTTCGGCGGCAAGGCGATGACCTACTACGGCCGCTGGACCTACAAGTACGAAGAGGCCGCGCGCCAGGGCGCGCTGGGCATGCTGGTGGTGCACGAGACCGCGCCGGCCTCCTACGGCTGGGCCACGGTGAAGAACTCCAACACCAACGTGCAGTTCGACATCGTGCGCGACAAGCCGGCCGCCGAACACCCGACGTTGGAGGGCTGGATCCAGCACGACCTGGCGGTGCAGATGTTCAAGGCCGCCGGGCTGGACTTCGCGGCGCTGAAGAAGCAGGCGCAGACGCGCGACTTCAGGCCGGTGACGCTCGAGGGCGTGACCTTCTCGGCCAAGTACGACGTCGACGCCAAGGTGATCACCTCGCAGAACATCGTCGGCCACATCGAGGGCAGCAAGCGCCCGGACGAAACGGTGATCTACAGCGCGCACTGGGACCACCTGGGCGTGGGCGCACCCGATGCCAAGGGCGATCGCATCTACAACGGCGCGGTCGACAACGCCACTGGCACCGCGGCGCTGATCGAGCTGGGCCGCGCCTTCGCCCACGCACCGCGGCCGGCGCGTTCGGTGGTGTTCCTCAACGTCACCGCCGAGGAGAAGGGCCTGCTGGGTTCGGAGTACTACGCCACGCATCCGCTGTACCCCGCGGGCAAGACCGTCGCGGACATCAACCTGGATGCGCTCGACCCGCAGGGCGTGGCCCGCAACTTCAGCATTTCCGGCAACGCCAAGCTGGGCCTGCTCGACGAGCTGATCGCGCTGGCCAAGACTTACGGCATGAGCTACGCGCCCGACCCGCATCCGGAAGCGGGCAGCTTCTTCCGCTCCGATCATTTCTCCTTCGCCAAGCAGGGCGTGCCGGCGATCTCGTTCGAGTCGGGCAACGACCTGGTCAAGGGCGGCAAGGCGGCGGGCGAGGCCGCGGGCAAGCTCTACAACCGCGAGCACTACCACCAGCCGTCCGACGAATGGCAGGCCAACTGGAGCTTTGCCGGCATGGCGCACGACCTGCGCCTGCTCTACCAGCTCGGCTACCAGTTGGCCGATTCGGACACCTGGCCGGAATGGTCGAAGGATTCCGAGTTCCGCGCCGTACGCGAGAAGACCGCCGACCAGCGCAAGTGAGCGCGCGTCTCCCCGGCCCTGGGGCCGGGGAGACGGTCTACTGCGGTACGGTGATGTTCCGGCGGCTGAGCGGGTGGCCTTGCGCATCCGTCGCCAGCAGCCGGTACTTGCCGGGCCGCAGATACAACTCGCCGGCGGACGCGCCGTCGGCCGGCCGCAATCCATCGTCGGCCTTGCCGTAGCGCGGCGGCGGATCGAATGCCAGGCGGTCGGCCGCGATCGCGTCCTCGCCCTCGTCCGCGTAGCGCGCCTCGACCAGGCACGGATACGCCTCCCTGCACATGTCTTCGCCGCGTACCGCATAAGGCTTGCGCAAGCCGCCCAGGGACAGCCAGGTCGGGCGTCCGCGCCGCAGCACCGGCGGCGGAAAGAACACGCTCACGTCGTAGCCCGCGCGCAACGACCACGGCTTGCCGTCCTTCTCCATGAACACCAGCGGCTGGTCCGGCGCCAGCTTCTGCATGACCGGCAGGTAATAGGGATGGTCGTGCGCGGAATCCGGATGCGGAATCAGCACGACCTGGTCCACGGTGAGCGGATCGATGCCGCTGATCGTGCGGAAATACTCGGCCATCGATCGCCCGCCCAGATAGGGGCCGCTTTCCTGGATGTGTCCGTAGCCGGCGTCGAGCACCAGCCGCGCCTGCGGATGCTGCTTGAAGACCCGCGCATAGAGGTTGCGCGCCTGCCGGCTTTCGCGCGCGTCGCCGCCGCTCTCGGTTTCCGCCTCGTAAGCCACTACGCGGTAGCCCAGCTTGAGCGCGGTGCGCACCATCTCCGCGCAGATCGGTTCCTGGGTGTAGAAGCCGGTGCCTTCGACCGGGTAGCCGCGCGCAGCGAGCTCGTCGTCGCTGGCGTAGAGCGTCTCCGCGGCGAAGGTGTCGAAGCCTTCCTCGCGCAGCCTGGCCAGCAGCTCGACGGTCAGCGTACGGGTCAGCGGCAGGTGATGGGCCTCGTTGAAGAACACCGCCTGGCGGTCGCGCGCGAGCATGGCGATCGCCTCGACGGCAGGCTGCGGCTGCGCCTGGCTCTGCAGTGGCGAGGGCCGGTCGTCCGGCTGCTGCAGTTCCTGGATCGAGAAGTTCGCTGCCGCGTTCGGATAGTCGCCGATGAAGGTCTCGTACCAGGCCAGGTACTGGCCGATGATCGCCTGGAACGCCGGATTGGCGTCGCCGGCGCTGGCCGCGGCGAGCATGGCTTCGTAGCGGCCAAGCAGGCTCTTGCGCGTGTCGGCCTCGCGCATCAGGCGATCGGCCTTGTCGGCGGCGCGCATCTGCATCGCGTGCCATTGCTCCGGCGTGGGCGGCGCCTTCTGTTCCGGCATGGCGGCGACGCCGCTGCTCAGCAGTGCAGCGGCGAAGCAGGCAAGGGGCGGCCAGCGGAAAGGCACCGCGTTGCTCCAGCGCAGGGCGTCGAGCGCAGTCTGCGCCGATCCGGCGGCGGTGCAAGCGCCACTTTCGCGGAAGAGGCTCAGGCCGGTCGCGAAGCGGGCGGCACCGGTGTCTCCACGGTCCGGACGGCCGGCCGCACGCGGAACGCCAGGCTGATGCGCGGCCCCATCGGCGCGCGCTGCTTGGGGATGCCGTGGTCGTAGTGGAACTGGCTAGCGTAGTCCATCAGCAGCAGGCTGCCGGCGGCCAGGTCCAGGTGCAGCACGCGCCGCGGCGGGCGCTTGGCGCGGATCACCATCTCGCGCGTGGCGCCTAGCGACAGCAGCGCGATCGGCTGGCCGCGCACCAGGTCTTCCAGCTTGTCGTTGTGCGGCGCCACGCTGTCGTGCTCGTCGCGGTAGAGGTTCAGGCCCACGCTGGTGAACGGCGCATCGACCGCCGCGCGCACGGCGGCCAGCGCCTCGGGCAGTGGCGCGGGCAGGTGCGGATCGTCCAGCTCGAAGTGCGCGCGCAGGCGCGGCACGTCCACCTCGCGCTCGTACATCAGGCGCCGGCCGCCGCGCCAGGCAATGCCTTGGAACAATTGCTCGAACCAGGCCTGCGCGGTGGCCGCGGGCACCAGCTCCGGCGTGTAGGCGACGCGGCCGCTGGCATCGTCGAAGAGCACCTGCGGTGCGGCGCCGAACAGCGAGAACTGGCCCATGGCGATGCCCTCAGTCCTTCGGCTCGTTGGCCCGCTCGATCGCGCGCCGGCGCGCACGCCAGGTCTCGGTGGTCTGCGGCTTGATGAACAGCGAGGTGACGTCGGCGTGCCGGCTCTTGACCGCCTTTTCGATGCGGTTGATGCATTGCTCGATCTGCGGCGTGGTCAGCCGGTCCTCGAACTCGGCGCTCAATGCCGCGACCACGGTGTGCGGCCCCATCTGCACGGTCAGCACGCCGTTGACGTGACCGACGCCCGGGTCGTTGGCGGCGATTTCCAGCAGCGATTCGCGCAGCCTGGGGTGCGCCGGCTCGCCGATCAGCAGGCCCTTGCTCTCGCGCGCCAGCAGGCCCGCGGCGATCGCCAGCACCACCGCGATGCCGATCGAGGCCGCACCGTCGAGCTCGGGCAGGTCGAACACCTGTGCGCAGACCACGCCGGCCAGCGCGATCAGCAGGCCGAGCAGGGCGGCCGAATCCTCCAGCAGCACGGTGAAGGTGCTTGGATCCTTGCTCTGGCGGAACGCCTCGAAATAGCCCATCGAGCCCTTGGCGACGCGGAACTCGCGCAGCGCGATGGCCCAGGAACCGCCTTCGAACAGCATCGATACGCCCAGCACGATGTAGTTGATCAGCGGGTTGCTGATCGGTTCGGGATGGCGCAGGTGGCCCACGCCCTCGAACAGCGACACGCCCGCACCCAGCGCGAACACCAGCAGCGCCACGATGAAACTCCAGAAATACAGCTCGCGGCCATGGCCGAACGGATGCACCGCGTCCGGCGGACGCGCCGCGCGATGCATGCCGTACAGCAGCAACAGCTCGTTGACGGTGTCCACCAGCGAGTGCACGCCCTCGCTGAGCATCGCCGAACTGCCGGAGAAGCTCGCCGCGACGAACTTGGCGATGGCGATCGCTAGGTTGCCGGCCAGCGCGGCGTAGACGACCAGGCGCGAGTTGGACGAGGACATCGGGCGTCAGTCCTCCACGTAGCGCCGCTGGCACAGCTCGCAGAAGAAGCTGCGGCGGTTGGTCCGGCCCAGGTAGGCGCGATGGAACTTCACGTGGTCGCGCGGGCAGAGGCTCTGGTTGTGCGCCAGCCAGTGCTTGCGCAGCACGAACGCGCGCTTCCATGCGAGGAACTCGAAGCTGTACCGGCGCGCCTGCTCGACCAGTTCGCGCAGCTTGCGCGGCGGCAGTGCGCCGACGGTGGAGAGCGGATGCGTACGGATGCGGAACAGCACCTCGTTCTTGATGATGTTGCCCACGCCGGCGAACACGTCCTGGTCCAGCAGCGCGTCGCAGACCAGCGTGTCGGGCATCGCGCGCAGGCGCTTGCGCGCGAGCGCAGGATCCCAGGCGTCGGACATCACGTCGGTGCGCCAGTCGTAGAGCTCGTCCAGGTCGCCTTCGATCAGCCGCACCGAGCAGCTGTAGAAGTTGATTTCGCCTTCGTCGAACTGCAGGCTCAGCCGCGGCGCGGCCTCCTTGCGCTCGTCGATACGGTAGCTGCCGAACATCAGCAGGTGGATGCGGATGGTGACGTCCGGCAGTTCGATCAGCGTCTGCTTGCCGAAGCTGCGGAAGGCCACGACGGGCTGGCCGGCGAGCCGCTGCATGTCGATCTTCGCGTTGCCCTCCGCGCGGCGGATCGTGCGCCCGGTGAAGGGCGCCAGTTCCTCGCGCAGGATGACGATCGAAGGGCCTTCGGGCACGGTTCACCGGTCGTGGCTGCCTGCGACCATTCTGGGCGGGGCAGGAGCATGTCCAGGTGAACGGAGCGCGGGTTGGCGTCGTTCCCTCAGTCGCCGAGCATCCGTTGCAGCTCCAGCGCATCCCCCGTTGCGTGCCCAAGCGCGGTGTTGTCGAAGATGCACCACGCATGCGGCGCGTACCGCAGCCGGCGTGCGATGCGCTCCAGCACCTGCGGCGGGTAGGCGTCGTAGTACATCCGTGGCGAGCCGTGCAGGCGCAGATAGATCCGGCTCCGGTCGCCGCCCGGCAGTGCCGCGCGCGGAACGCGTGCCGGGTCGGCCGCGACGCGCGAGATGCCGAAGCCGCGCAGGATGCGATCGACCTCGACGCGGAACCACGAGGGATGCCTGGGCTCGCAGGCCAGCGGCCCGGCATGGCGTTCGCGCAACCGTTCGAAGAAGGGAAGCACCACCGTCGCGTCGAAGACGAGGCTCGGCGGCAGTTGCAGGAGCAGCCAGCCCAGCTTGTCCCCGAGCTCGCCGGCCTGGTCGAGGAACGCATCGACCAGCCCGTCGCAGGCCCGCAGGCGGCATTCGTGGCTGATCGCGCGAGGCATCTTGGCGGCGAAACGGAAACCGGCCGGCACGCTGTCGCCCCAGCGCCGCCAGGTCGCGGGGCGATGCGCGCGGTAGAAGCTGGAATTGATCTCCACGCAGCCGAACACCTGCGCGTAGCGCTCCAGTGTGCTGCCTTCGGAGGGGAACGCGCCGGCGTGCGCCTTGGGAATCGACCAGCCGGCGCAGCCGATGCGGGTGGTGGTCACGGGATCATCCGTTCGCCCTTGGCACAGGTATGACGCGGCGGCATCGGGGTGTCCTCCGACGCCGCCGCGCTGCGCTCAGGGTGAACGGTCCAGATCGCGCAAGGTTCACTTCGCCGGCTTGCGGAACCGGTACATGAACTGGTCGGTATGCCCGCGTATCGACTTGTCGAATACCTTGATGTCGTGCGGGTCGGCCGGGTTGCGCAGCGCATCGCTCTCGCCGTCGAACACGAAGCCGGCCGACTCGACCTGCTTCTTCACGATGGCCGGGTCGATGCGGTGCAGCGTGTCGGTGTCGCGCATGCCCGAGCCGGCCGGCGCCACGTGATCGATCACGATGAACACGCCGCCGGGCTTGAGCACCTTGTAGACCTGCTTGTCGAGCACCACCGGATCGACGTTGCCCATGAACTTGTCCGGATAGTCGTGGTAGTTCTGCGAGGTGAACACCACGTCGACCGATTCGGGTGCGTCGAGCTTCGCAGCCGGCTGGGTCAGCACGCTGACGTTGGCGTAATGCGGCTGGCCGGCGAGCGTGCGCAGGTTGGCCACGTCGGACTTCGCCTCGGCAGCGTACTCATTGGGCCATAGCGCGTAGACATGTCCCTTCGGCCCGACCACGCCGCTGAACACGCGGGTGAAGTAGCCGCTGCCGGGGATCAGTTCCAGCACCTTGTCGCCGGGCTTGACCTCGGCGAAGGCCATCACCTGCGCGATCTTGCGGCGGGCGTCGTCGCTGCGGTCGGACTGGCGGGCCGGATCGTTGATGGCGGCTGCGAGATAGGGCGGCTGCGCGTGCTGCGGCGAGGCGGGCGCGGCGTGGATGGCAGGCAGGGCGAGGGCGATCACAGCGGCAAGGGCGAGCGTGCGCATGTCAGAGGCTCCATCGGGTTGGGCCTGCGATTGTGCGCCCGGCCCGGGCGCGGCAAGGCCGTGACTTGTGGGAGGGGTGGAAGGCCGCCGGCCGATCGTCCCTGATCCATCGCCGCAGGCGCACGAAACGAGCCCGGCGCCCGCCAGGCTCGACCGATTCGCCTCGGGGCCGTCCCTGGCCATGCCGGCATCCTTGCCACGTGTCGGAGGTTGCCTGCCGGCGGCGCTAGCCGCCCGCCGTCGACGTCGGCGCGGGCATGGCGGTGGACGAGGATGGCGGCATCGTGGCCGGCGGTGTCGTCGCGGTGGATGCCGGCGGCGGCGTCATCGGCGTGGTCGGCTGGGTGGCGGATGGTGCCGTGGCCGACGGGGCCGCCCCGGGCTCGGCATTCTCGTTGCCGGCATGGTTGCAGGCGGCGAGCGCGAACGAGGAAGCCAGCAGCAGGCTCCAGCACAGCATGCGGATCTTCATGGCAGTCTCCTTCAGTGAACGGGTCAGTGCGGCTGGGATACGGCGCGGGTCACTTCGTTCTGCAGCGAGCGTGCGTCCGAGCGTTCCAGGTCGGCCAGCGAGACGATGCCGCACAGCGCGCCCTTGGCGTCGACCACCGGCACACGCCGGATCTTCTGGCGCTCCATCAGCTTGGCGCAGTCTTCCACGCTGGCGTTCTCCTGGATCACCACGGGCGGCGCGGTCATGCAGTCCTGCACGCGCACGTCCAGCGGATTGCGGCCGGCGGCCAGCGTCCGCACCACCATGTCGCGATCGGTGATCACGCCGATCGGGTGGCGGTCCAGGTCCACCACCGGGATCTCGCCGACATCCTCGTCGCGCATCGCGCGGGCGACCTCGTCGAGCGGCGAGGTGGCCAGGCAGAACTTGGGATTGCGGGTCATCAGGCGGTCGAGATCCATGGGCACTCCGGGCGGGGCGGGGAAGGCGGGACGGTGTGGATGTTCCTCGCGCCCGGTTGAATGCGATGTGCGCGGATCATGAAAGAGGCGTGCAAGGGCGGTATGCGCCTTCAGCTTCTGCTTCGTCTTGGCGGAGGAGGGAAGGCTGGCTTTCGCTCCCTATCCACTGGGGAGAAAGCTGCCTTTGCTCCCTCTCCCCTGCGGGGAGAGGGCTCGGCTTGCGGCAAGGTTCAGGTCAACGCCGTCGGCTGATCGAACGGCAGCAGCGTGCCCCCGGCGCGGACAAGTGCGGGCTCGGCACGCGCCAGCAACTCCTTGTCGCCATCGAGCACCACCAGGATGCGGCCGGCCTCGATCTCGCCCTCGAACTTGCGTCGTACCGGATCGGGCACCGAAGCCCCCGCCAGCGCGCCGGTCCAGCCGCCGGTCAGTGCACCGGCAAGGGTCAGGCCGGCCACGCCAGCCACGGTGATGCCCACCGGCGGGATTGCCACCGCCACCAGCCCGGCCAGCAGCCCGATGGCGCCGCCGCCGACCACGCCGCGCAGTGCGGCCGGGTAGAAATCGCTGCCAGCCTCCTTGTGCTGCTCGGGCGCGGCTTCCAGTTCGATGTCCGAGCGGGCGATGAGCGAGATGTCGCCTTCGGGGATGCCTGCGGCGCGGGCGGCCTGCATCACCGTCTTGGCCGCTTCGATGTCGGGCGTGCTGAATACGTGGCGGGTCTTCATGACGCTCCTCGCGGTGGGAATGGCGGGCGCGGGGACGGCCCTTCGCCATCCTTGGCGAGCGCGGGTTGGCGGGATGTCGGCTGCGGGTGTCCATCGCGTGAGTGCCGGCCGTACCATCGGGGCATGGATCCTGCGTTTCCCATCGACGATCCGCCGCCGGTCCGCCCGGTCGAGCCGGATCCGGGCGACTGTTGCGGCGAAGGCTGCGTGCACTGCGTGCTCGATCGCTACGACGAGGCGATGGAGCGCTACCACGTCGCGCTGGCGGCCTGGCGTGCGCGCCACCCCGAGGCGCCGGCGCCCTGACGGCTTTCATCCGGCCCGCTGGCCGGTCGCGTACAGACGGCCCGTGCACGCCTGCCTGCTAGTCTCCCCGCATGCCGCCGAACACCGCGCCCGTGCTGGTTGCCGGCGCCGGCCCGACCGGGCTGGCCGCCGCGCTGCTGCTCGCGCGGCGTGGGGTGGCGGTGCGCATCGTCGACAAGGCGCTCCTGCCCACGCGCCATTCCAAGGCGCTGGCGGTCAACCCGCGCACGCAGGAACTGCTGGAGGACACCGGCGTCACCGCGCGCATGCTCGCCGAGGGCTGGACCGTGCTCGGCCTGACCCTGCACCGCCCCAGCCATGACGACGTCGCGGTGCCGCTCTCGCCGCTGCTGGATACCCATCGCTCGCTCGTCTCGCTGCCGCAGGCTCGTACCGAGGCGCTGCTGGCTGAGGCGCTGCACGCCCTCGGCGTCGAAGTCGAGCGCGGCGTGAAGCTCGATGCGCTGGAGCAGGGCGACGACGGCGTTTCCGCCAGCCTGGTGCATGCCGACGGCAGTATCGAGCAGGTGCGGGCCCCGCTGCTGTATGGCGCGGACGGCGCGCACAGCACGGTGCGCCAGGCGCTGGGCCTGGCCTTTCCCGGCGACGAGCTGCCCGAGCCATGGCAACTGTGGGACCTGCGATTGGCTACGCCGCTGGATCCCGACCGCGTCCACCTGATGCTGTTGCCGGATGGCTTCCTCTTCGTGCTGCGTGTCCATGGCGATCTCTGGCGCGTGATGGGCAACGGCGCCCATCCACTGGATGCGCTACCGCCCGGTACCGTCTGCGGCGAAGTGGAGTGGCAATCGCACTTCCACATCGCGCACCGCGTCGCCGAGCGCGCCGGCGTCGGCCGCGTGCTGCTCGGCGGCGATGCGGCGCACATCCATTCGCCGCTGGGCGCGCGCGGCATGAACCTCGGCATCGAAGACGCCTACGTGTTCGCCGACTGCGCCGCCGACGCTCTTGGAGGGCACCTCTCGCGCCTGGCCAGCTACGCGCAGTTGCGTCATCCCGTGCACCGGCGGGTGGTACGGCGCATCGCCGCATTGACCCGGCTGATGCACGGACATCCCGCCGCCCTGCGCGAATTGCGCGACGAACTGGTGCCACGACTGATGCATTTCGGCCCGGCGCGACGCCAGTTCTTCCGCGTGGCTGGCGGCCTGGACCATCCTGTCCGCACACGCGGGTAGCCATGGCGTGACGCAGCGGATGGACGTCCGAACGTGCACTGGCTCGCACTTGCCGGCCGGTTGCGTTGCTCGTGCCGTCACGCGCCTGTAGATTCAAGCGGGTAAGTCGCTTCTTGGGGGATGATGATGAAAAAGTTTGCCTGGGTGGTCGGCAGCGCGTTGCTGCTGGCCGCGTGTGGAGGGTCGCAGGAAACGCGCGTCCCGGTGGCGCTGGGCAGCCTGGTGGCGCCGTCCTCGGCGCCGTGGCTGCAGGTGGATCCGCAGGACGAGCCGGACGTGCCGGTGCGCGGGCTGGATGACGCGGTCACGCTGACGCCCACGCCGTCGGTATCCGATGTGCTGCAGGCACGCCTGCGCCACGCGCTGGAGCCGTCCTACTTCACCGACCTGGTAGTTCATTGCGAGCAGGTGTCCGCCGAGATGCGGATGGACACGGAGGCGACGCCCGCGAGCATCACGCTGGAGCTGGGTGCGCATTGCACCATCAACGCGCGCGGGCTCGGTTCCAACGCGACCTACCACGCGTCGCCCTCGATGCCAGCACCGGCGCACGCGGACTACGCCAAGGCGCTCGCCTCACTACTCGCCACCGGCGCCGATGACATCGCCCGGCAGTTGCGTACGGACGTGGACGCCACCGCGCACTGAGGCAATTCAGGCCTGCGCCGGCATGAACTGCCGGCGCAGATCCTGTTGCCCGCGCAGCAGTACCGGCGTGGGGAAGCAGGTGGGCCAGGTCCCGCTGTAGTCGAGATCCGGATCGAGCCGGCCCCGCTCCACCAGCAGTTGCACCATCGCCAGCGGGTCGGCACAGGCCAGCGCCTTGCCCAGCGCGGAGGCCGGCGGTGCCGGAGCGTCGACGCGCTCGACCAGCGCTTCGATCACATTGGCAGGCATGTCCCAGTGCCGTACCGCGCGCAGCGAGAGCCGCGCCCCGATGCGCATGCAGCCGGCGAGGAACGGCGAGGAGAACGGCTCCAATGAAGGCGGCGCCTCCTGGTCCAGCAGGCGCACGATCGCACCGGTGCCGGTGTGGCAGACCATGCCGGCCAGGAACGCCTCGAACGTATCGCAGCCGCCGTGGCGGCCGAGGAAGGCGGCCGCGTGCGCGCAACGCTCGGCGTGCTCCCACAGCCACGGCCCGGCCATGTGCCCGCGCATGCCCGCGCTGGCCTGCAGGATCGGCTTCATCACGTGCAACGTGGCGACCTGGCGCAGCGCGTCGCGGCCGAGCAGCACCACTGCGTGCTGCAGGCTGTGGATGGGCTGCGCCGTGCGGAAATGCGCGCTGCCAGCCACGCGCATCACCTCGCCGACCAACACTGGGTCGCGCCCGATCATCGCCGCCAGTTGCGAGCCGGCGAGATTGTCGTTCTTCAACGCGCGCAGCAACTGCGGCAGCACGCTGGGCAGACGCGGCAGGGCGCTCACGTCGAAGCGCTCGGCGATGGCCTCCAGCCGCCGCAGCGTCGCCTGCTCGGCCTGGCCGATCACATCGTCGGTGGCGTCGGGCAGGCCCAGCACGAAACGATGGAAGCGGTCCTGCACCACCACCAACGGCGGGCCGGCATCGACCGGCGCAGGCGCGTCGGCGACCACCGCCATCCGCGGGGCGGGGGCAGGGCGGGGCAGGGCTTTCCTCGGGGCGAACAGGCGCCGCCACATGGCTCTCATCCTGATGCAGGTCCCATTGCGTGCTTCGCACCGTATCGGCCCGCGGGCGCAAAAATGTAGCCGCTTGCCGACCTCTCCGGGCCAAGTCTGCTTTTCGCTGTGCTTCCCATGGGGACCGCCCTTGCTGGCATTGCCCGCGATCGCCCCCAGATACCGGCGATCCGCCGCAGGAGCCGTACATGATCCCGTTCTCGATCCTCGACCTGGCGCCCATCACCGAGGGCAGTGACGCCAGCGAAGCCTTCCGCAACACGCTCGATCTGGCCCGGCTCGGCGAACGGCTGGGCTACCGCCGCTACTGGCTGGCCGAGCACCACAACATGCCCGGCATCGCCAGCGCCGCCACCGCGGTGCTGGTCGGCCACGTCGCCGGCGGCACCTCGCGCATCCGCGTGGGCGCCGGCGGCGTGATGCTGCCCAACCACGCGCCACTGCAGGTGGCCGAGCAGTTCGGCACGCTGGCCGCGCTGTATCCCGGCCGCATCGATCTGGGCCTGGGCCGCGCGCCCGGCACCGACCAGGCCACGATGCGCGCGCTGCGCCGCTATGCCGACGCCGCCGAGACCTTTCCCGACGACGTGCTGGAGCTGTTGCACTACTTCGAGCCGGCCACACCGGGCCAGGCCGTGCGCGCGGTGCCGGGCGCAGGGCTGGACGTGCCCGTCTGGCTGCTCGGCTCCAGCCTGTTCAGCGCGCGCCTGGCCGCCGAGCTGGGGCTGCCTTTCGCCTTCGCCTCGCATTTCGCGCCCGATGCGATGGATACGGCGTTGGCGATCTACCGCCGCGAATTCCGGCCGTCCCCGCGGCTCGCGCAGCCTTACGCCATGCTCGGCCTCAACGTGGTGGCCGCCGACACCGATGCGCAGGCGCGCCGCCTGTTCACCACCCAGCAGCAGAGTTTCGTCAACCTGCGTCGCGGCCAGCCGGGGCTGGTCCCGCCGCCCATCGACGACATCGAGGGCTGGTGGACGCCGACCGAGAAGCTTGGCGTCGAGCGCGCGCTCGCCTGCGCCGTGGTCGGCGGCCCGGCCACCGTCGAACAGGGGCTGTCCGACTTCATCGCCCGACACCGGCCGGACGAACTGATGCTCACCGCGAACATCTTCGAACACGCCTTGCGGCGGCGCTCCTTCGAACTGGCCATGCAGGCGGGCGAGCGGATCGCCGGGACCGTGGCGTAGCGATCTTCCCGACGAGAAAGCGCAGGCCGGACGGTGCAGGCCGGACGAAGGCATCGGCCTGATGGCGGCGAGCCCGCGCCACGCCGGCTACGAACGCTCGAACGTATCGGCGCCGGTCATCATGGCGCGCCACCATGGGGTCTTCTTCAATGCCGCCGGCGCGCCGTCGCTTGGCGGAGTGAGCATGCTGTCGGCAGCGACATACCACAGGGTTTCCATCCGCCCGTCGCGCAACAGGCCGGTGTAGGAAACCACCATGTCGCCCGCCGGCGTGGAACCTGCGCCAGCGAAACTGATGCAGTCGCCCCGGTGCACGCCGCTGATCTGGACGTCCTGTCCGTAGAAGCCGCTGTCCTTCAAGGCCGTGCGAAACACGCCCTTGATCGCGTGACCGGCGTCGTCGGTGATCTCGACCACCGACCCGTATTGATTGCGCCAGGTGCCGAGCCAGCAGCCCATGTCGCCCCCGATGCCGTGGGAAAGCCGGCTTTATGGACGCGTCAACGTCCAGAGGCGGTCAACGCACCGCCCATGCTTGGCCGGCCAGCCTGGTGCCGCGCCTGGCGAAAGGTCGCCTACTGGCCTTCCGGCGGCTGCCAGAGTTCCACCTTGTTGCCCTCCGGATCGATCACCCAGCCGAACTTGCCCTGTTCGGAGATTTCGCTCTTGTCGAGCACGTTGCAACCTTCGCTGCGCAGCGCCGCAAGCAAGCCATCCAGGTCCGCCACACGAAAATTCACCATGAAAGGTGCGGAGCTGGGTGCCATGTAGTCTGTGTCCTGGGTGAACGGGCTCCAGAGCGTCATGCCGAGCGGGCTGTCAGCGCCGCCCCACGGGAAAACCACGCCGCCCCAGTCGGCCACCTCGAGCCCGAGATGGTCGCGATACCACGCTCCCAGCGCCTTGGGATCCCTGGCCTTGAAAAAGATTCCACCCAATCCGGTGACACGCTTCATGGTGAGCTCCAAGGTCTGGTCGTTACTTCGCGCGCAGGCTAACGCCGAAGGCTGGATTGCGCACATTCTTTTGGTTACGGCGTCGCATCGGCTGGGCGAACCGTCAGGCCGAAGCCAACTGTGACCGAACGTCGGATGGAGCACGGACCTGAGCACGCGTGCCAGGGATGTCGCTCTCAGGACTGCGGGTCGAACTGGAAAACACGCAGTTCCTGGGCACAACGGCAGGCCTTGGCGATACGCGAGGCCCACGCTATGGCTTCCTCGCGCGACGGCAGTTCCAGCACGGTGAAGCCGCCATCGAGCGGCGGTGCCCATGGGTAGCCGCCCTCGACGATCGCACCGTCAGCAGAGACGAGTACGGACGGGACACTTTCATCGATGCCGCCGCCGAAAACGTAGACGCCAGCGTCCTTCGCCTCGTCGATCACGGCGTGCGAGTCGCGACCGACCGCTTCCCACTCGCTGTCGGGCACGACCATCGCTGCGCTGGGGAAGGAGATGAGGTATTTGGCCATGGTGCTTCTTTTGGGACGATGGCGGTCGTGAGGGATGTTCGGCTTGCGCCTGCCTGGGCCGAACGCGAAGCGACCTCGACTCTAGGGGAACGTCAGGCCGCCGCGAGCGCACTGACCATAACGTAGTACCCATCCGGATCGCGGAGGGCGAACTCCATGGTGCCCGTGTTGGGGTTGATATTGGGCTCTTCCTCGAGTCGTGAGACGAGCGCCCGGGCGCGGGCCAGTGTCTCGTCAAAGTCATCTACGCGGAAGAACAACAGAAGTCCGTTGCCAGGCTGGGAGCGCCCGGGGCTGGCCAGCGTTGGATGATCGTGGGAGCCCCACCGGTAAAGGCAGAGCAGGACCGTGCCGTCATCATCCTGGATCTGCCCGAAATAGCTGTGAGCGGGACCCGCCCTGGGTCGTCCGAACAGCGACCGATACCAGTCGAAGCTGCGAGCCACATCGGCAACGCCAATGATCGTCCAGGTACGCCTCATGGTCTCTCCTACGGTTTGGTGCAAGAGTTGAGCGCGCCCGCACGACATCCGCGTTGGCGAGCTTCTATACCGGCACCCAAAGCCCCACACGGCTGGCCTTCGGCTTGGCTAGTAAGTGCCACGATGCCTGATAAAACAAGTCGCCAAAGCAACCCAATTTGGAGGCGGTAGCCACGGACAACGCTGGCGAAGGAATCAGTCCCATACCGATGCCCTGGACGGTTCGACTGATGAGTTCGGAGCTCTAGAAAGCTTCCATAAGGTGCCTCACATTCGACGTCAGCGGCGGCTTTGGGCTGACCCAGCCAGTTCAACGACGCCCTGTCGATAGAGGGGTTAACCCCGGGCTCCTTGAGGACAGGATCCTTGCGGCAAGCACGCAGAGGCCGCGTTCGCTTCCATAGGTCCTAACGTCTGAGTTAAACGGCGCGCGGTACGCGCGTCCGCATGAATGAGTAGTTAGGCGGCGCGATTACTTGGCTTGGATCAACTTGAAATGGCCGCGCGGTGAGCTGCCTCCGAGCCAGAGACTGAAGTAACTGCCTTGTACTGTAGTGCCATCGAGCTCGCCTTGTAGCCACAGGTAGGCATCGCATACTTCGTTGCGACCGATTGTGAGCTGGCCGTTCTCGATCTGATATGACAGTGGCTCCGCTGCTGGGAAGAATTCCTTGTCCTTAGTGGTGGCAGAAATCACGTCCACCACTTTCCATTTTCCGCTCATGCATGAAGCGGCAGCTTTATCGGTGAAAACTATGTTCGCGGTTGTGACTACTTGATGCTCTGGATTCTCGACGTACAGAACCCACTTGCCGGAGAGTTCGGCGCCGAGAGTTGCCGCGGAAGCGCAAAGGCTGGCTGCAATGAGGGCTATGCGCGGGAAGATGCTCATGATGCCTAACGCCCGAATTAAGCGGCGGCGGAGCCGTCCGCTTGAATGAAGAGTTAGGGGCTTGCG